>VGHV01000578.1 GCA_016868095.1 Betaproteobacteria bacterium | reverse complement strand
ATGCGGCCTTCCCACTGCTGCTCATCGTGCCAGACATTACTTGGAGCAAGGCGATTTTTGAGTCGATTAGCGCATTAACCGCAACCGGCGCAACAGCACTGAGCGGACTTGATGGCTTGCCTGTTTCAACCAATGTATGGCGCTGTTTTTTGCAGTTGATCGGCGGCCTTGGTATCGTTCTCTTAGTTGTAGCTGTTTTACCCTTGCTTGGCTTGGGTGGACTGCAGCTTTACAAGGCTGAGACACCTGGACCCATGAAAGACACCAAATTCACGCCCAGGATTGCTGAGACGGCTCGAGGCCTTTGGCTGGTTTATTTCGGATTCTCTGTTGCTTGTATGTTGGCGTACAAGGCAGCAGGCATGTCATGGCCCGATGCATTCATGCACATGTGCACTACGATGGGCTTAGGTGGCTTCTCATCGCATGACGCAAGTTTCGCTTATTGGGATTCTCTTGCTATTGAATTGGTAGCGATGCTTTTCATGGCCTTATCGGGGATCAGCTTTCTTCGCTATTTCGTTGTGCTGCGTTCGCTGTCGCTTAAACCTATCAGCTCTGATTATGAAATCCGCGCCTACCTGAGCCTACTCACGACAGCAAGCATCGTGGTCACACTCATCCTTATCATCGAGGATGTTGAAAGTGACTGGGGAAAGGCATTAAGGCTTGCTAGCTTTCATGTGGTATCGCTTGCGACCACTACCGGCTACGCTTCCACGGACTACGCTTTGTGGCCATCGTTCATCCCTGCTCTGCTTTTGGTGTTGGGTTGTTTTGCATCTTGCGCGGGTTCCACGGGCGGTGGCATCAAAATGATCAGAGTGCTGCTCTTGATCAAGCAGGCTCGACGCGAGTTAGTGCGGATCATTCACCCTCGCGTGGTCAATCCCGTCACACTGGGGCAGCAGACACTGCCAGCAAACGTGCTCACCGCCGTACTAGGTTTTATGCTGATTTACGGGGTCAGCACCCTCGCCTTAAGCTTTGTGTTATTGCTGACGGGCATGGACTATGTCACCGCAGTTTCTGCGGTCGTCGCAACGCTTAACAATATCGGCCCTGGGCTTGGAGAGGTCGGCCCCGCAGGTAACTTTGGCCAACTCAATGGTTTGCAATTACATGTATTGAGCTTTGCCATGCTGCTCGGTCGACTTGAGTTGTTAAGCGTGCTAGTTTTGTTCACTGCCGCTTTCTGGCGCCGATGAATCCCGAAAAATAACCACTGTGAAGCCCACCGATCCAATGAACCCCTTGTTTACCCAATTACCGTTGGGAAATTTTCAGTTAAGCCACCGAATTGTCATGGCGCCGCTCACAAGGATGAGGGCCGAAAGACCCGGTAACCAGCCGAGCGCACTCAATGCGCTTTACTACACCCAGCGCGCAAGCGAAGGCGGATTAATCGTTGCCGAGGCTTCACAAATCATGCCCGAAGGACAGGGCATGCCTGCCACCCCGGGCGTTCATAGCGACGAGCAAGCAGCTGGCTGGAAGCTTG
>VGHV01000577.1 GCA_016868095.1 Betaproteobacteria bacterium | reverse complement strand
TCCTTGGTGAAAAGTCGACCTGCAAGTGCAAATATAAAACTTAGTGCGGCCACAGCGACCGGGCGGCGCACTGCAATGGGCGTATTAGTGGTGATGACACCTGCTTGGGCAAGACTGCGAACATCGACCGAATCGTAACCAACCCCATGGCGTGAGACCAGTTTGACCCGCTGAGTATCGCCTGCCAGACTTTGCGCAGTGACCTTGGGTGAACTGATGTGAATCGCGTCGTAGCGCGCCATGATTTCTGGGGTGATTTCACGCACCGATTCAGGCATGAATTCCCATTGGATATGGTTTTGTTGATTTAATAATTCAAGCGGACCGTCGCCAAATGAAGCTTTGCCTTGGGCATTGAGTAGGTCGCGGCTTAAGCCTAGGAAAAATGGCTTCATGTTTTAGTCTCCGTGTTGTGCTCGCATGCTATCGATCAGATGCGCAAAGCCTGCTTGCAAAATGGACGTGTCGGTGCCCGCTGCGAGCATGCGATAACCGGCTTTTCTAGCTCTGCTCACCCAGGCTGGCGAGCTCGCCATAAAGCCGGCCGCTTTGCCGTGGCGCTCAGCCGCTTTGGCAACTTGCTCAAAAGCCTCGTTAAAAGCTGGATGATCGAACTGGCCAGCGATGCCCATGAAATTGCTCAGATCAAAGTGACCAAGCCACAACACATCGATGCCTTCGGTAGCAGCGATTGCATCAAGCGCCTCCAAGCCGCGTTCGGTTTCGATTTGTGCAATCAATAAGCTGCGCTGATGATAAGCCTTCATGGTGCCTTCAAGATCGCCACTTCGGTAATCGCACTGGGCAAAACCGAATGCCGCACCCCGGCGCCCAAGTGGTGGATAGCGGCTTGCATGGACCATCTCAGCAGCTTGTTGGGCACTCTCAACCATCGGCACCATGATGCCGCGTGCGCCCAAGTCAAGTGCTCTTGCAATATAACTGTACTGATTTCTTGGGACGCGAACCATGGGTGCAATTGGCAGCCCTCGAGCGCTTGCAAAAAGCCACTTGAGGCTTTCAAAGCCCAGGCCTGAATGTTCCATATCGTGGATCACAAACTGGGCGCCGGCATTGGCAAGCATGCTCGTGATCCCCGGTGTGAAGCACTCAAAAATCATCGCCCCTTCGCTTGATCCGCCACTGCGAATACGCGGGGCAAGCTGGTCGCTCAGCGCTAAATCATCATGCATAGTCAAATTCATCCTTCGGTCATCAGTCTTGGAGCGCTACAACTTGAGGAAGATCAAGGCTTAACCAGACATGTTGCTCAAGCTCAAACACCTCTTGGGGTCTTGCAGTCACGCGAAGAACTTCCTCGAGACCCTCGACCCGGACCTGATAATCCCAGGTGTCGCCAAGGTAGGCCCGGGCAACAATCTTGGCTGGCCAAAGCAAGTAGCCATCGCGCTCGCCTGGTCGCTGGGGATGCAATTGCAGGCTTTGGGGCCTTATCGAAAGACTCAAGTCTTGACGCTCGGGCCACTGACTGAGCGCTTCAGG
>VGHV01000576.1 GCA_016868095.1 Betaproteobacteria bacterium | reverse complement strand
GCCTTGAGAGTCGTTGCGGCCATTGATCAAGACTAAGAACTTGCTGATCGACCTTGAGCCTATTTACAGGTGCATCGATAGCCTCAGCAAGTCGCATCGCTCTTGCCTGCTCCTTGGCGTTACCCCAACTGAGCTCAATGGCAAAGCCATACCCGATGAGCTTTTGAGCTAAGGCGATCCAATTGGGCTCAGGCCAGAGCTTTTCCTCGCGGGCTGTGCCGTGCAAAAGCAAGATGGATTGACATGTTTTTCCTTCCAAATGGCTATGATTCCAAGAACTTAGATCGTCTATATCATTAGTTTTTAGACCATAGTCGAGCGCCGTATCGCCGAGTTTGCTTCGATAGCCAAGCACATCGGCAACAAGTTCTCGATACCGATGTACCGCAGGCATGGCATCGTAGGGTAAGGCTTGATAACGGTGCTGATAGCTCAAACTTGCAAGGCCCTCGCGTGCTGCTTTGCTTGCCCATCCGTGCCGAGGGCCTTGAGCCATTTGTGCAATCCAGGCGCTTTTCATCAAACCCTGTAGATCAATAATGGCATCGTAGGGGGTCAGTGCTAGCGCCTGGCGAAGTGCAAAGCGCTCGGCTCGCACCTTGCTGTCACGCCATAGGTTAAGCAATCCTTGCTTGCGCCATCGGCGTAAGCCAACAGGAATGACCCGATGAATACCCGGATGAAGTGCTAAGAGCGATGCATAGTCCTCTTCAACAACCCAATCGATGTGAAGATCAAGCTCAACATGGCGCCTGATATCGCTTATCACTGGCAATGTCTGCACCACATCGCCGAGTGAGGAAAGCTTAACGATTAAGATCCGCATCGCATACCTTGATGCATGGCGTCTTATCGGTTTACGAATCTCATCGCATTGAGCAGTTAAAAGGGCAGCAAAAGTCCCGGTTTCACCGCCTCAAAGGCCTCACGAAACTCAGCCTGGATTCGCTTTAAAGCTGCATCGTTATCAGCTTCAAAACGAATAACGACGACAGGGGTTGTATTTGAAGACCTTGCCAGTCCGAAACCGTCTTCATATTCAGCACGAACGCCGTCGATGGTGATGACATGGCTTGCATGCTCAAAGTAGGCTCCCGCTTGCAAGGCATTCACAATCCTAAGGTTTTCGCCTTCAGCGCATTCAAGCTTAAGTTCAGGTGTTGAGGGCGAATTTGGCAATGCTTCAAGGAGGATCGAAGGGCCGTTTAAGCGCTGCCCCTCGTCGAGCCAGGCCGGCTCGCGCGAAAGAATCTCGAGCATGCGCGCAGCCGCGTAAAGTCCGTCGTCAAAACCATACCAACGCTCTTTGAAAAACACATGGCCGCTCATTTCGCCAGCTAAAGGCGCCCCTGTTTCTTTCAATTTAACTTTGATTAACGAATGACCGGTCTTATACATCGTGGCTTTGCCACCCGCTTCTTCGATAACTTTGCCAACGTGGCGTGAGCATTTCACGTCATAAATAATTTCGCCACCGGGATTCCGTGACAACACATCGCGTGCAA
>VGHV01000575.1 GCA_016868095.1 Betaproteobacteria bacterium | reverse complement strand
TTCATCGATATCTTCGCTGCCCTCGATCAAGCGCTAGTGGAGACAGCTCTTTGACCGCATCGACTATATCAATAAATAAGCGCTTGCATTGAGCCAAGCTGACTAGATGGCCTCCCGTAAAGGATCCAAAGGCAGGCAGGTGCAAGATCTGCCGGTGATCAAGATAAAAACAAGGCCTGCGAATATGCTTGGCCTTTAGCGCATCAGGTATGAGCACAACCGGATGCTCATGCCCACATAGCCCTAGCACGGGCGCATTGACTGGCGCATTGACTGGCGCATTGACTGGCGCGTTGACGGGCGCATTGACGGGCGCATCGGCTGGCGTTTGCACATCGATCAAATCATCGGCCTCATGCGCCATCAAAAGCCCTTGGTCAAGCAACTTTTCCTCGTGTACTTGCAAACCCGGCAGCTGCTTCTCAATGGCTGACCTGCCTGCCTTGCGATCGTGGTTGCCCACAATGAGCTTAAGCTCAAGCCGAGGATGTTGCTCACGCCAACGCTCCCATATCGGCAGTAATCCTGACAAGGCCTTTCGATCGTGAATGAGATCGCCCAGCACAATAAGCGAGCTTGATCGACTTACACGTATAAGCCCACTTAATCGCTCTAAACTTTCTTTGGTAACCTGATCGGGCACCGGCACACCCTGGGCACGGAAGCTTGCAGCCTTACCGAGATGAACATCGGCCACAATCAACTGTGAATAGGCAGGTCTTGTCACTGCAAAGCCTGGCCATAGCCAAAGATCGCCGAGTGGGAAAACACCCTTTGGAGGACCAGTTCTCACTCGAGCAAGGATGCCATCATGCGCGCAAGCCTCTCTTGAAGCTTTTCATTACTGAGGCTTTCTCGCAAACGTTCAAGCATGAGCGGAAAAGCAAAGGGTGAGGGCTTTTCGATCGCCCGCCAGCAAAAAGATTGCTGGCCGATTCGGGATAAGGCGCAAGCAAGCCTTTGATGTTCTAATTCTTGATTTAAGACCTCGCGATGTGCTTGCTCAAGCAGTAAGTTCTCAGCGTCGTAGCGATTAAATACTTCCCAAAACAAACTCGATGAGGCTTGAAGCTGCCTTGAACTTGCCTGTTTGGAGGGAAAACCCTGCTGCACAAGACCAGCAATGCGTGCAATCTCGCGAAAACGCCGCTGTACTAATTCTGTAGCGTTAAAACTTTCCCTACAATCACCAACAAGCGAATCGAGCGCCCAAAGCTCAGGATCAAGCCATTGCGCTTGCTCGATGGGCTCGGCACATAGCATTTCAAATCCATAATCATTGACAGCAATCGAGAAACTCCTCGGGCGCGCCTTAGCCAAGCGCCAACCCAAGAGAGCAGCCAAACCCAAATGAACCTGCCGCCCCTGCAAAGGATATAAAAACCAGTGATAGCCTTCTCGTGACCGATAATTTTCAATCAACAAGTGCCCTGCATGCGGTAAGGAAGAACGGTCCTTTTGCCATTGAAGCAGCTCTTTTGCCCAACGCATGGCAGGCCCCTGATAGCTTGATTCGCTTGCCTCTTGCAAACATGCCGCCAAGGGTTCGGACATTTCC
>VGHV01000574.1 GCA_016868095.1 Betaproteobacteria bacterium | reverse complement strand
GAAAACGCCGTGCCGGGGGAGCGCGTGCTTGCGCGAATCGTGAAGCGGGGTGCGCGTTTTGATCGCGCAATTTCCACACAGATTATCAGGGCCTCAAGTGGGCGCGTCTCGCCCCAATGTTCTTATTTTGGGGTCTGTGGCGGCTGCAGCATGCAACACATGGATGCGGCGATGCAACTTGCAATTAAGCAGCGCGTACTTGAGGATCAACTCTGGCACCTCGCTCGCATCAAGCCTCAACATATGCTCGCACCGATTGCAGGCCCAGCGTGGGCTTACCGACATAGAGCTCGCTTAAGTGTCAGGGATGTGATTAAGAAGGGTGAGGTGCTTGTCGGCTTTCACGAACGCTCATCGAGCTATGTTGCTCAAATGAATAGCTGCGAGGTTTTGACTAAAGAAGCCTCAGGCTTAATTCCTGAGCTCAAACGGCTCATTGAATCGCTGAGCATTAGGCAGCGCGTGCCTCAAATTGAACTTGCGCAAGGCAGCAAGGTATTGGCACTTGTGTTTAGAGTGCTCGACCCGCCTGACGCTTTCGATTTGGAGAAACTTAAATCTTTCGGCGACCACCATCGCCTGGAGATTTGGCTGCAAAGCAAAGGTCCGGACTCAATTCAATTGATTCATCCCGCCGAATCGGCCTTGAGTTACCGGCTATCGGACTTTGCACTCGATTATCCCTTTCGGCCGACAGACTTCACCCAGGTTAATCACCTGGTCAATGAGGTGCTTGTACGAAAAGCGGTCAGGCTTCTCGATCTAAGCGCCGACGATCACGTACTCGATTTATTTTGCGGACTGGGAAATTTCAGCCTAGCAATTGCAAGTGCAGCTGGGCGCGTCACAGGCGTGGAGGGCAGCGAGACGCTTATTCGGCGCGCTCAGACGATTGCAGCGAGTCAAGGACTTACATCGAGCGTAAATTTTATTACCGCAAACTTATTCACCCTAAGCGATGATCACTGGCTTGTGTTTAGCAAGTTTAAGAAGATACTGATCGATCCGCCTCGCGAGGGTGCCCAACAAGTTTGTGAGCTTATCGCCAAACAAGAGCTCAAACCAGGAAGGATTGTTTATATTTCCTGTAATCCAGCAACCCTTGCCCGCGATGCCGCTATCCTGGTTCATCAGGCAGACTACATCTTAGAAAGTGCTGGTGTTGCAAACATGTTTCCACAAACTTCGCATGTGGAGTCGATCGCTGTCTTTTGTCGTAGAGAGTAAATATCAACTCGAAACGAGTCAGAGCAGAGAAGTGGCTCGGTTTATTTGAACACTTGAGTTCGACACCAAATAGTGTAAAGCATTGATTCGTATAGCCCGAGGGCTAAAAATTGCCACTACAGCAGGCTCAGTTGCTCGTGTTTGGTGGGTGTTTCCAGGGTCAAGACTCTGAGCAAGTCGGTTTGATCTTTGGTTAAGGTGGAGACGCCATGCAGCGCCCGGTCATTGACTTTGATCCGATGGCGATGAATCCGTTTGAGCTGAGCCAGTGCGCGTTCTGGCGACAGGGTTGATTGCGCCATTTTCAGCCGTTGACGCATGACGCGGTAGAGGATGAGCGCCATGA
>VGHV01000573.1 GCA_016868095.1 Betaproteobacteria bacterium | reverse complement strand
GTTTGGGATGGTCGGTTTGCGTTCACTTGGCGCTTGGTTGATTGGCCAATTGACGCAACTTGGCATGCTGGCAGGCTTTTATGCCAGGCTCAGTATGTTGTTTTGGTCTGCGTTTACAAGACCACGCCTGCTGCTCGCCCAGTTGCATTTTGTAGGAAATCGCTCGCTTGCCATCACACTTGTATCGGGTCTTTTCGTTGGGTTTGTACTCGGACTTCAGGGCTATTACACCCTCACTCGCTATGGTTCAGAAGAGGCGCTTGGCTTACTGGTTGCGCTCTCCTTAGTTCGTGAATTGGGTCCGGTGGTGGCCGCCTTGCTTTTCGCAGGTCGGGCGGGCACGTCGCTGACTGCCGAAGTAGGTCTTATGAAGGCTGGTGAACAACTTGATGCTATTTCGATGATGGGTATCGATCCGCTAAGGCGTATTCTTGTGCCACGTTTTGCTGCTTCCTTGATTGCTATGCCCTTACTGGCTGCGCTTTTTTCGGCGGTCGGGATAGGCGGCGGCTATGTGGTCGGCGTTGTGCTGATTGGGGTTGATAGTGGCGCTTTTTGGGCCCAAATGCAGTCGGGTGTTGATGTGGTGCATGATGTAGGCAGTGGGGTGATGAAGAGTGTTGTGTTTGGCTGGATTTGTGGCGCAACAGCGCTCGCTATGGGATGGCTTGCGCGCCCCACGCCCGAGGGGGTTTCTCAAGCAACCACCCGGGCTGTCGTCGCATCATCACTAACGGTACTCGGGGCCGATTTTTTACTCACTGCGCTTTTGTTTGGACAATAATCGAGGTTTTCATGGCTCAGCAGCAATCGACCGCAGCGCGCGACCTCGCCGTGGGGATTTTCGTGGTCATCGGCTTGCTCGCCTTATTGTTTCTTGCCTTGAGAGCGGGCAATATGGGTGGCTTTCAGCTCGGCCCGAGCTACCAGCTGCGAGCGAAATTCGACAACATTGGCGGCTTGAAGGTACGCGCCCCGGTCAAGAGTGCAGGCGTCGTGATTGGGCGCGTGGTTTCAATCCGATTAGATCCCAAGACTTACCAGGCCGAAGTGTTGTTAAGTCTTGATCAGGCAGTGGCCTTTCCTAAAGACAGCTCGGCGCGGATCCTCACCTCAGGTCTGCTCGGTGAACAATATATCGGTCTCGAAGCCGGCGCAGACCAGCAAAATTTAAGCGATGGAGCGGAAATCAAGATGACCCAATCGGCTGTCGTCTTGGAGTCCCTGATTAGTCAGTTTTTATATCGAAGTGCCGAACAAGCCGGCGCATCTGAGAAGCGATGAGCTCAAACATCGTCGGCGCCACCGGCCACTGCGATGCTGCTAACTGCGCATTAAGGTGCTTGCAGCGACGTCTGGGACCTATGTTGCTGAGGTATTTGCTTTGTAGCCTTGGTCTTTTTGCAGCGATGCACGCCTCGGCGCAGTCGGTGGATGTTGGGCATTCATTCGAATCAGCGCAAATCGTCGATGCCGAACAGATCGTCGACGTCAAACAGATCGTCGATGCCGAACAGATCGTGGGTGCCGAGCTGGCGGTTGAGCCATTATCCTTTTTCAAGCCTGCGGAATCGGCTGCGGTATTGGCAAGTGATCCCTTCGAACCGGTTA
>VGHV01000572.1 GCA_016868095.1 Betaproteobacteria bacterium | reverse complement strand
GAATTCCTCTTCTTTGTTAACCCAGATAGCACACTGGGTGCAACAACGATCGCCCAATTAGAGGCCGCAGCCGATAGCCATCCTGAGGCTTCTTGTTTTAACCCCCGCATTGTAAATCGCTATGGAAAAACGAAATTCAAACGCCGCAGCTGCTTACTGCAAGCAGCACAAACCATGCGGCGGGAAGCTCCGACTCAGGACAGCGAAGTGCCCGTGCTCTCAGGAGCAGCATTGTTCGTCAGGAAAACAGCCTTTGACCAAGTTGGTGGCTTTGATGACAACATTTTTCTTTATCACGAAGACGATGACATAACGCTAAGGCTGCGTCAACAAGTAGGGGCAGCCTGGTTCATCTCCGAAGCACAGGTGATGCACCAGGGCGGACACTCCAGTGGGCGCTCAGCAGCGGTGGCGGCACTCAAGGCATGGCACATGGGCCGGTCTTTGGTGTACACCACAACAAAACACAGAATCCGAAGTGCCTACCGGAGAGCTATCTGGTCAGCCCTCAAGCAGTTACTCTCTCCTGCAACCATTATGAGCAAACGCAAGTTCTATAAGAATCGCGCTTTCCTTCAAGGCGTTTTAAGCGCGCACGACGACCAAGGCTCTGGCCACCAGCCCTGCCCTTACGCCATCATCCAACCATAAAGCGTATTGGTCCGGTCGGCTTCACGCTGTAGCGAATGAAACTCGATTACACGATGACGCCCTCGCTGACCCATCTGCCAAAACTGAACAGGACTGGGCGACAACTGACGCAGAGACGCTGCCAGGGACAACGCAGATCCCGTCTCAAACTCAGCTCCAACCTCTGCATCGACGACCAGGGGCCACACCCCTGCTCCAGAGACCAGCACCGCACGGCCGCAGGCCATCGCTTCCAATGGTGTCAAACCAAATCCCTCGGTTCGAGAGGTCGCCATGCAGAGAATGACGCGGTGGTAGCAGGAACGCACCACGTCCCGCTCTAGATCGCAAAGAGAAACATCCGCTCCCCGAAGTCAGCGGCCAGGATCTAATCTTGCATGGTCTGAAAAAAATCAAGGTCTTTGGCCTAACACAGCCCCGTCAACACGGCCGCGTAGTCGGGAAAATCTGGGAGCACCTCAATCAAAGCGTCAACCAATAGATCGGTACCCTTGCTGGGCCGGATTCGCCCGAACGCCCCAATCCAGTAGCGGTGCTGGACTGCCGGCGAGATCACAACACTGTACGGACTCGCGCAGCGTTTCGATCCCATCACCAGGCAGCGGTGAAAAATCCTCCAGATCCACGCCGTTATGAATGATTTCCACAGAGCCCTGGCGCAGGGGGATGGGCGAACTTCTTGATTGCTCGTATTTTTTAGGCACGCACCTCGGGCAACAGCTTAATCTATGCCGTTATCGGCATACACTTGCGTACAAATATATTAAAATACTTGCTTGATTTGATTGATATTTTTAATATCGCGTCGATTCAGGACTGTTCAAAAGGTTTTGATAGATAGTGTTGAGACTCTGAGCCTCAAAAGCGATCGAGAATGTTTTACGAATGTGAAGCCTTCCGCGCTGGGCGTGAGCTTTTCGTAATGACTCCGAATTTAAGAGTTCAGTACAGCGATGCGCG
>VGHV01000571.1 GCA_016868095.1 Betaproteobacteria bacterium | reverse complement strand
GCTGAAGTCTTAGAAGGCAAGCTTGGTCAGTATCTTTCCCAGCGTATTCCAACGGGAGGGCCCGGTAGTGCTGAGGAAGTAGCAAGCCTGGTTGGAGCGGTCTTGCAACAACCGGGCATGTTCCTGACGGGCTCGACGATTTACCTTGATGGCGGCCAAGCTATTGCCCATTGAGTTTTTTTGAAGGTTGTGGATGATGTCAATGCCCTTAAGTGCCCAACAAACAGTCTTTGATCGCATCGATCAATCGCTTGAGCTCGCTGCCGAGGAGAAACTTTTATTAGCGGAAGTCAAACGCATTTGTAGCCGTGAAATCGCGCCATATGCAGCCCAATATGACAGTGAGGCCAGCTTCCCGCAAAGGAGTATGGACGCGATTCATCAACTCGGCCTGAATCAAATGTTCATTCCTGAGGATTGCGGCGGAGCGCCGATGTCCTACACCGCCTACCTATTGGCTGTGCGTGAAATTAGCAAGGCCTGCGCCTCAACCGGGATCATCTGGGCCACTAACTTTCACGGGATGAAGCCACTCATCGACTTTGGCACACAGGCGCAACGACAAACGCTACTGCCCGCCATCGCTCAAGGGGGGCTTGGTGCTTTAGCGATTACAGAGCCCGAAGCTGGTTCTGATGCCACCGGGATGAAAACAACATTCACGCCTCAGGACGACCACATCCTGGTTCAAGGTGGGAAAACTTTTATATCGAATGGCGATCGTGCCGCCCGTCTGTTGGTCTTTGGCAAATGGTCGGAGATCGACGACCCTAAGGCAGCGATCTCGGCCTTGATCATCGAAGAGGGCACGGCAGGTCTGTCGGTCCTTAAGGTCGAAGATAAGATGGGTCATCGCGCAGCACCGACGGCAAGTATCAACTTTGACCAATGCAAAGTGCCCCGAAGTCATTTGCTTCTACAGCCTGGGGATGGCCTTAAGATCTTGTTTGCTTCGCTCAATAAGTCACGACCGAGCGTTGCGGCCCATGCACTTGGGATCGCGCGCGCTGCATGGGAACTTGCCGTCGAATACATTAACCAGCGCAAGCAGTCGGGGCGCCGCATCATTGAGTTTCAAGGGATTCAGTTCATGCTCGCCGATCTTGCAAGCGAACTCGCGCTGTGCGAATCATGGCTCTGGCACACGGCTAGACTGGTCGAGCAAGGTTCAACGTCATTTGGCATTGAAGCCTCGATGCTCAAAATGCGAGCTAGTGATCTAGCCATGCGCATGACCACCGAAGCGGTTCAACTGCTTGGTGGATATGGCTATTGTAACGATTATCCAGCTGAGCGGCTCATGCGCGATGCAAAGATTACACAGATCTGGGAGGGCACGAATCAAGTCCACCGGCAATTGATTGGACGAAGCTTTATCGATCGTCAAACGCTAAGCTAAAGCGAGGTTTATCAATGCAAGCGAATCAGCATTCAACGCAACAGGTACAAAAACTTGCCATTATCGGCGCTGGTACGATGGGCACAGGTATAGCGATTGTCGCAGCCCGTGGCGGCTGCAAGACTTTCATTTTTGATCATCGAGCGGGGCTCGCCGAGCGTGCCATCGATCAAGCAAAGATCTTTCTCGATCGCTCGGTCAACAAAGGAAAAATGACGG
>VGHV01000570.1 GCA_016868095.1 Betaproteobacteria bacterium | reverse complement strand
GCATCATCAAATTCATATTGCCTGGCAGCGGCTCGACCATGACGCATGCGATCTGATGCGGATACTGTTCAAAAAATGCTTGCACACTTGGCAAATCGTTATAACTTGCAACCAAGGTATGTTGAGCGAGATCGGCGGGCACACCAGCTGAGCTCGGTGTACCGAAGGCGAGTGCACCCGAGCCTGCCTTTACCAAAAGGCTGTCAGCAGTCCCGTGGTAACAACCTTCAAATTTAATAATTTTCGTTCGTCCCGTAGCGCCGCGTGCAAGGCGTAGCGCAGACATCGCGGCCTCGGTACCTGAGCTAGTAAATCTAACCCGCTCAATATGTGGGTGCAAGGCCTTAATCCGTTCGGCAAGCTCAGTTTCCATCACATTAGGTGCACCGTAGGACAGACCTCGGGTTGCAGCATCCTGAACCGCTTTGACGACTTTGGGATGCGATTGACCAACAATCATAGGCCCCCACGATCCGAGATAATCAATATAACGCTGCCCTTCAACATCCCACATGTAAGCGCCTTCTGCGCGCTCGATAAAGCGTGGTATGCCACCAACCGCTCTAAACGCTCGAACAGCACTGTTGACGCCACCCACCAAACTTTGTTGTGCTCTTGCGAACTCGGCCGCATTGCTACCTATCGTCATTTGCTTCACTCCCCTCGCTTATCGGATTGCGGGCGATCGCAAGCACTTGCTTCGCCAGCACTGATGCAACGAGAATAACGCGTTTTTTTATCGGCTGGCCATCAAAGGAGAACGCCTTGGAACAACAGCAAGCCAATCTGGGTCGTATTGACGTCGTAGCTGAGGGTCATTGCCTGGTTATCAAAATCAATCGGCCTGAAAAGCGAAACGGCTTTACCCCTGAAATGGGCTTGGCGCTAGCGCAAGCCTATACACGACTCGAGCATGATCCCGACTTGCGGGTTGGCGTCTTATGTGCCGAAGGCGAGCATTTTACCGGTGGCCTCGACCTGCCTCGATGGGCTGAGGCAATGCGCGAAGGCCGCTCGATGTGGCCTGTCGAGCTGGTTGACCCCTTTGACTTGCGCGAACCCAGACGCAGCAAGCCGGTTGTTGCGGCAGTTCAAGGCATTTGCTACACGCTTGGCATCGAGTTGATGCTTGCTGCCGACATGGTGGTTGCCGCGGATAACTGCAGGTTTTCGCAACTTGAAGTCAAGCGGGGAATTATGGCCACTGGCGGAGCCACAGTCCGGATGGCTGAGCGCGCTGGTACGGGTACAGCCCTATACCATCTGCTTGTCGCTGGCGAATTTGGCGCGCAAGAGGCCCTGCGCGCGGGTTATGTTCAAGAAATTGTTCCAGCCGAGAAGCTTTTTGCCCGTGCGCGCGAGCTTGCTGAGCTTATTGCTGCAAACGCTCCTTTGGCGGTCGTTGCTAGCAGGCGCAATGTGCTTTTGTCGGTTGAGCATGGACGCGATCAAGCCATTGCAGCGTTCCGAAATGTGCAATCCGCGCTTGCAGCGTCTGAAGATGCTTCAGAAGGCATCGCTTCGTTTAAAGAGCGCCGGCCTGCAGTGTTTAAGGGGCGGTAGTAAGCGTAAGGAGCGCAAAGGTGATAAGCGAAAGCAATCAAAACAATATCGATCTA
>VGHV01000569.1 GCA_016868095.1 Betaproteobacteria bacterium | reverse complement strand
TCCTTGTTCCATTGATCGTGCTCGGCGTCGGCTATGCAATCAATACGCTGCTGCTTCAAGAAGATCAACGCGAGCTATCCATGCAATTAAGGGCGAAGGCGCAGCAAATGAACAGGGCTGATCATCACAGCATCAACACAGAGATCTACGAAGCCAGTGACTATCGTTATGGTATTGCAAAGCGTTCAGGCGCTCAGGCTATTTGGCTTAAAGACGAGTAAGTAGTGAGAAGTTTATGATTTATAGCTTTGCAGTCCTGCTGATGCTTGGTGTCGCTGCGATGATCTGGGCGATCTGGACATTATACCGTTCTGCGTTCAGTGAAAACCTAAGCGCGTTGCGTCAGTGGCGCCAATGGCACCATGATTCGCTTGCATGGTCACGGGCTGATGCAGCGGTGACGCCTGGTGAGCGGCGATGGCATATCCGCCGCAAGCTGAGCTCGATCGAGGCTGCTACGCCCGAACTCTTGAGCTTTCTTGCACGAGCGATTCGTGCCGGGCATTCGCTACCGACGGCTGTTCTTTGGGCGGGCGAAAGTTTCCCCGGATCCTTGGGCGAGGCATTTTCAAGAATTCGAACGCAACTACATGCGGTTATGCACTTGCAAGACACTCTTGATGACCTGGCTGCACGTTATCCACTTGCCGAACTTCGTATGCTCGTCTTAGGTCTTCGTATTGCCCAGGATCTCGGTGGGCCGCTTCCGGATCTGCTAGATCAGTTGGCGGCCAATAGTCGCGCGAGGCTCAGGTTACGAGCACGTGTGAAGGCACTTTCTGCAGAAGCGCGATGGTCCGGATGGTTTCTGGGTTTGCTCCCGCTTACGATCGCAAGCGGTTTAAGTGTGTGGCGTCCCGAACATATGGCCGTGCTGTGGCATGACCCGCGCGGTCAGGCTCTGAGTTTGGCCGCGCTAGGTTTAAGTCTTTGCGGGGCCCTATGGATGCGATCCATGGTGCTACATGTTGATCGACATGAGGACTAGTATGGAGAAAAGCGCAAGCGCCGATCGCCCTAAGCAAGACTTGGCCGATCGTATTGGTATAAAACTCAAAGCAGGGTTTGTCAAAAGCATCGATAAGCGATTTCAACGTTCAATGATTCACATGGGTTTGCGACATCCTATACCCATGCGTGCACTTCAATTGCTTCGATGGCTTGCAATCGTGTCAGGTATTGGACTGATCGGATTTTCGATCTTGTTTTTGCAATCAGCTTCTCAAACCCTGGTGATCGCCTTAGGAGTCATCCTCACTTGTGCGATTGATGCAGTGGTCCATGTTCGTGCTAAGCGTCGAACGGCAAAATTTGAGTCAGAGCTACCCGATGCGATCGATTTGCTCACGCTTGCCATGGATGCTGGGCTTAGCCTTGATGCGATTTTGCACCGCATTGCGCTCGACCTGCCAGCGCGTTCAAGATTACTTGGTGATGAGTTTTTAGCCTTAAGCCTCGCATTGCGCTCGGGCCTTGGTCGCGCTGAAGCGCTAGCTGATATGGCCTGGCGTTGTAATGCCAAGTCGTTGGAAAGTCTTGCGTCCTTGGTAGCTCAGGCTGAACGTCTTGGGACCCCGATGATCAACGCGGCAAAGGCCCTAGCCCAAAGTATGCGTCAACGGCGCGAATTTGACG
>VGHV01000568.1 GCA_016868095.1 Betaproteobacteria bacterium | reverse complement strand
GCCAGCGGGTCATGATCGCAATGGCCCTTGCCTGTAACCCTAAGTTGCTGATTGCAGATGAGCCCACCACAGCACTTGATGTCACGATTCAGGCGCAAATTCTCGATCTGCTGAATCGCCTTAAAGAACAAATGGGTATGGCGATTATGCTGATCACCCATGCCATGGGTGTTGTCGCCGAGACCACACAGCGCGTGATTGTGATGTATGCGGGCAAGGTGGTTGAAGAAGCTTCGGTCGAACAGCTCTTTAGCGAGCCCATGCACCCTTACACCCAAGGCTTGATACGTTCTATTCCTCGGATCGATTTGGCCGCTGATAAAAAACAGCGCCTTGAAGCAATCCCAGGCACTGTACCCAAGTTGATTCAGCCTAAGGCGGGTTGTCGCTTTGCTGCACGCTGCGCCAAAGCGCAGGCAGCATGCAGCGATGCCGACCCGCTGCTCAAGCCAGTCAAAGACGGTCATCAAGTAGCTTGTTTTTTGTATCGTTAGGTAGATGATGACTACACAAAGCACAGCCAAGCCCTTGCTTCGCGTGAAGCAATTGGTGAAGCACTTTCCGATTCGAGGTGGCATTCTTAGTCGGGTCGTCGACAAGGTGCATGCTGTCGATGGCGTGAGCTTTGAGCTGCAAGCCGGCGAAACGCTTGGGGTGGTGGGCGAATCGGGATGTGGAAAATCGACCACCGGTCGATGCATTCTTCGCCTGATCGAACCGACAAGCGGCCAGGTCTGGTTTGAGGACCGAGACGTGACAGCCATGGATAAGGCAGCGTTACGGGCCGCCTGCCGCGATATGCAAATCATTTTCCAAGATCCCTTTGCATCGCTCAATCCACGGATGACGGTGGCCAGCATCATCGGTGAAGCGCTGAGTATCCATAAGCTTGCCCAAACACCGCAAGATTATGAGGATCGAATCGTTTCTCTTTTAGAGACGGTTGGCCTTAATGCAGACCATATGCGCCGATTCCCTCATGAGTTTTCAGGCGGTCAGCGGCAACGCATTGGTATTGCGCGGGCTCTTGCCGTGTCGCCGAAGCTTATTGTTTGTGATGAACCGGTTTCAGCCCTCGATGTGTCCATTCAAGCACAGGTGATTAACCTGCTTGAAGATTTGCAAGAAAAGTTTGGACTGACTTATTTATTCATTGCTCACGACTTATCGGTTGTTGAGCACATAAGCAATCGAGTCGCGGTGATGTACCTCGGCCGTATCGTGGAGATCGCGTCGTCGCGAGCGCTCTATACCGACCCGAAGCATCCCTACACCGAGGCCTTGTTATCGGCGGTTCCGATACCAGACCCCAGCGTGAAACGAAAGCGGATCGTCTTGACCGGCGATGTCCCCAATCCGATCAACCCGCCCAAGGGCTGCCACTTCCACCCGCGTTGCCCCAAAGCCATGGACCGCTGTCGGAACGAAGCGCCCGTCCTTAAAGATCTTGGCGAAGGCCACATGGCCGCCTGCCACCTCAACGACTGATCCTAAGTCCTGTACCTATTAGCTCCTTTGCCAGAACCGCTCTAAATAATCCATTACTGCAAGCGGCTGCTCTTGCTGTAGCCAATGGCCAGCGGCAGGAATTCGATAGGCGCCCTCAAAACGCAAACAAGTGGCTTGCATCGCCTCAAGATCGCCT
>VGHV01000567.1 GCA_016868095.1 Betaproteobacteria bacterium | reverse complement strand
ATCGCAGAGGGTTTGGCGTTGGCTCGCGACACTGCCAGATCGGGCGCTGCTCGCCAAAAGCTCGAAAGCTTCATTAGCTTGAGCCACCAGCTTGCGGCAGGTCCTCAGCATTGAGTATGTGATGAGCAAAATTCTAGAAAGTATTATGGCTGTTAAAGCAAAGGAAGTCGAGCAAGGTCTTTTGCAAACGCCCCTGTCACTTATGGAAGAGGCTGCCCAAAGACGTTTGCAGGTCGACCAGCCAAGGGGCTTTGCGCGGGCGATGAATGCTCGAGTAAAGGCCAAACAGCCGGCAGTAATCGCTGAGATCAAGCGAGCAAGTCCCAGCAAAGGATTATTGCGAAAAGATTTCGATCCACCTGCCATTGCAAAAAGTTATGAGCGCCACGGCGCATCCTGCTTGTCGGTACTCACTGATGAAGGCTTCTTTCAGGGCGAACTTGCACACCTCGTTGCTGCTCGTGACGCTTGTGCACTACCGGTTATCCGAAAGGATTTTCTTTGCCATCGATGGCAGGTTTATCAAGCTTGCGCGGCAGGCGCAGATTGCATTTTGCTCATCGTTGCTGCACTCGACGACCGCAGGCTTGAGGATTTGGAAGATTGTGCTCTTGACTTTGGGCTTGATGTGCTCGTCGAGATTCATAATCGAGACGAATTGGATCGAGCTCTCAAACTTAAGACGAGCTTGCTAGGTATTAATAATAGAAACTTGCATACCTTCGAAGTTAGTCTTGAAACCACGCTTGCGCTTTTGCCTGAAATTCCGCAGGACAAGCTGCTTGTGACTGAAAGCGGCATCTTAAGCCGCAGCGACGTGATAAGCATGCTTGAAAGAGATGTCTACGGCTTTCTGGTTGGCGAGGCCTTCATGCGGGCGCCGGTACCGGGCGAGGCGCTCGAGGCGCTTTTCGCTCAGCAAGCCTGATCAGGGGATCTAAGGCGTTAACTCGGGCTTGCTCAGTTAGCTCCTATCAAACTCGAGTATCACCTCGGGGTTGGTTTCGGGCATAGGTTTGAGCGTCGTACAAAATAGCTCATCGCGTCTGAAAGCAACGATGTCAATTGGCGCCTCACAACGCTCAATCGCCTCTTTAAGCCTTGGCTCGCTCGCCTTTAGGCCATCGATAGCAAGGATTTGATCGCCAGCGGATAGTCCCGCTGCATGTGCTGCAGATCCAATGAGTACAACATTGATCATCATTTGCTGGTGGTTGATACTGTATCGCATACCATGAGTTAAGGATGTCGGCTTATAGGAAAGCCGAACCCCAGCGCTCGCAAGCAAGTCTTTAAGCGGTAGCTCGACGCGGCCCTCCACCCATTGCTTGATTTGTAGCGCCATCGCTTCGCGCTTGGCTATGGCTTCGATGCCACAGGCCTCAAAAAGAAGCGGGACGAATCCTTCTTCGTCTAGGCCCCTGGCGGTTCTGTTGCCAGAGCGCTCCTTCTGATAAAAATCTTTACCGTAGCGATTCCATAAGAGACGCATGAAATCGTCGAGGCTGGCTTCTTGATTGCTTTCCCTTCTGAGCAACAAGTCGATGCAAAGCGCAACCATTGCCCCTTTGGCGTAGTAGCTCACGACAGCGTTGGCAGCGTTTTCGTCCTGTCGATAGTATTTTATCCAAGCGTCAAAGCTTGATTCAGCGAGGCTTT
>VGHV01000566.1 GCA_016868095.1 Betaproteobacteria bacterium | reverse complement strand
GCTTAAAAGACTCCTCGCGTCAGGCCGACGGCAGCATCGCAAAGCAAACGCTAAAGCTAAAGAAACAGCCAACAGCGCCTTCGTATGATGAGTCCAGAGAGGCATTGAAGGTGCTCATTCTGGGGGAATCCCTACCGCTTCGGTTACTCCAAAGCAACATCCAGGCCAAGCTCCAATCGCTGGGGCTCAGTCTTGAGGTCGTCAAGCAAGCGCCCAAGGCCAAGCACTACGCTGATGACCGGCTTGGCCTTGTCATGCTCGAAATGGTGTCGATGCTCGAGCAGGATTGCCAAGCGGTACTCCACATCAAAGCGAAGCTAGGCCCCAAGCCCCTGATGCTGCTTTATCGGTTTGGCGCAGACCACCTTGTAAGCCTGCTGCGCAACGCTGGCATTGCCGTATACCGAGAACCGATCGAAGACGCGCGCTTAGTCGATGCCATGAGCGCTCTTTGCCGCAGCGACCGCTCGCAGGATGAGGATGCAACAGCAGCAACGCGCCCGCCTCGCTACAGCATGGCCAGAATCAGGCAGATCGCACAAAGCATGCCCTCGACAAGCTGCGAGTGCCCGAGACATGTATCGGAAATTCTCGAGCAACTCCTTGCCTTTGAGGATTACAGCCAACAATGCTTAAGTAACGGTGCCAAAGACCTCGCCCTGCATGCCGAATTACTACGCGTTGCAGCAATCACGCGGGCGCAATTTGAGGATGCGCTTGAGGCAGTGGCTCGCCACGAGGGGTTCAAGCTCTAGTCCCCTGACGCCCTTTTCCTTTGTGCTTCATGGCGTGCTTTTCATTGCATCACTTTTGCATAGCAACACTTATGCAACACAAAGGGTGTTTCAAGCGCCACCCCTGATTAAGGCGTAACCTTAGTTCAGGTGTCACTCAGCGTCTCGCATGTGGAGAGACTCATGCAAATTGTCATTCACCAGGCCGCACAAGCATTCGGAGTAAGCGCACTCAAACATTCACGTGTTCGGGTGTTGAACCGCTTAGGTCCCTTCGAGGATCTCATCCATGCGGTGCAAATCGCGACTGGCTCAGTCAGCTCGAGTACAGGTGGCATGCAGGCGGAGTGCCAGATCAAGCTCCGCCTCGCAGGTAACAGACTGCTTGAAGTGAGCTCTCGGGACGGAATGACCACCAGAGCCTTTGAGCAGGCCCTGCAAAAAGCGCGTGAACAGTTAGAAGCACGATTTACAGCACAATTAGAAACAGATTCGTCCGTGAGCTAGCGATTTCATTCGCGATCAACTTTTGCCACTGAAACGATTTGCTTGGGTTCATAGCAGCATTGCTGCGCCTGATCACGACGTTCATAAATCATGGAGACGATCATGCTTATAAAATGGCTCATAAGTGCTGCCTTTGCCATAGGGGCATCGGGTGTTGTCTTAGCCCAGAATTGCAAACCATCGAAGTGGGGCTAAAAGACGAGATAGGCGCTGCAAATTACATCACACCGCAATCTGTCCTGGCAGCGACAAAACTTGTCAAAATAGGCCAGACGCATCCGCTCGGTATTGTCGTTGAACCTGGCATGCCAGCCTTTCAGAAGTGGCTCGGTTTATTTGAACAGATTTACCCCGATGGATAAGTGATACGGGGTGGGTTAAAACGGTGCAGCGTTGTCCAGGGCGGCGGACGTGGTCCGTGCTAA
>VGHV01000565.1 GCA_016868095.1 Betaproteobacteria bacterium | reverse complement strand
CGAGCGAGAAGCGCAAATCATACAGCGATTGCGGCAAGCAAACGAGGGGCCATTAGCTGGCGAGCGTATCGAATCGATTTGGCGGGAAATCATCTCAGGCTGTCGGGAAATAGAGCGCAGACTTCGCGTTGCCTTTCTGGGACCATCCGGGACATTTTCAGAGATTGCCTTGCTGAAGCAATTTGGCCATGGGGTCGAGCCGGTTTCGTGCTCGAGCATCGACGAAGTTTTTCGTACAACCGAGTCTCAACAAGCGGACTTCGGCATTGTTCCGGTTGAAAACTCTTCCGAAGGCGCGGTCAATCGTTCGCTTGATTTAATGCTTCAGTCGGCGCTCGTCATTAGCGCTGAAGTTTCCCTGCCGGTTAAGCACAACTTGCTCAGTCAATCGAGTCAGCTCGAGTCGATCGCAAAAGTCTGCGCCCACCCGCAAGCACTTGCTCAATGCGCAGGATGGCTCGATAAGCACTTGCCTCACGCGCAACGAGTGCCCGTATCTTCCAATGCAGAAGGCGCGCGATTGGCTTCGTTATCGCAAGACACGGCAGGCATCGCATCAGAGCTTGCCGCAGAACGTTATGCTTTAAATATCACAAGAGGATCGATTCAAGATGATCCTCATAATCGAACCCGATTTGCCGTCATTGGTCGCTATGCCTGTGCCGCGTCTGGCATGGATCAAACCTCACTCATACTCTCGGTGCCCGATAAAGCAGGCGCTGTCCACAGTTTGATCGAGCCGCTTGCTCGACATGGCGTATCGATGAAACGCTTTGAGTCCCGACCCGCGCGACAGGGCACCTGGGAGTATTATTTCTATATCGACGTCTTAGGTCATCAAAACGATGCTGCGGTTGCCGCTGCACTCGATGAGTTGAGACAACGCGCAGCCTTTATCAAAATCATTGGCTCGTATCCTCGCGCTAGCGACGAGACCGATTCGCGCTAAAAGGTATAACGTCATGACATCGCACTTGATTCTTGAACAATCTCCTGACTATGTCCGTGCAATTTCACCTTATCGTGCTGGTAAGCCGATTGAAGAACTGGCTCGTGAGTATGGCTTAAACCCTCAGGCTATCGTCAAACTCGCCTCCAACGAAAATCCACTCGGTATGCCGGCATCGGCGCTTGCAGCCATGCAGGCGGCAGCGGCCGATTTGGGCCGTTACCCTGACTCAAACGGCTTCGAACTCAAAGCCGCTTTGGCAATCAAGCACCAAGTACCGGCTGACTGGATCACACTCGGCAATGGCTCCAACGACATACTCGAGATGGCAGCGCGCGCATTCTTGCAACCGGGGCTAGGCTCAATCTATGCCCAGCACTCGTTTGCGGTTTATGCACTGGCAACCCAGGCCATCGGGGCCAAGCATGTGGTTGTACCGGCGAAGAACTTAGGTCATGACCTTGAAGCGATGTTCCAAGCCATCGACGACGATACAAGAATTATATTCATCGCGAATCCGAATAACCCAACCGGTACCTTTGTGTCGGCCTCTCAAATCGAAGCCATGCTCAGGCGCATTCCACAAACCGTTGCAGTGGTCCTCGATGAGGCCTACACCGACTACCTGCCACCTGAGGTGAGAATGGATAGCATTGCTTGGGTTCGCAGCTATCCCAACCTGATTGTTTCGCGCACCCTCAGCAAGGCCTATGGCTTGGCTGGACTCAGAATCGGCTACGC
>VGHV01000564.1 GCA_016868095.1 Betaproteobacteria bacterium | reverse complement strand
CCCAGGTCGATGCGCTTGCGATTGCGATCGGCACATCGCACGGCGCCTATAAATTCAGCCGAAAACCAACCGGTGATATTTTGGCGATTGATCGGATTAAGGAGATTCATCGTCGTATACCCAATACGCATTTGGTGATGCACGGCTCATCCTCGGTGCCGCAGGATCTCTTGCAATTGATCCGCCAGTATGGCGGCAACATGAAAGAGACCTATGGCGTACCGGTGGAAGAGATTCAGGAAGCGATTCACCACGGCGTTCGCAAAATTAATATTGATACCGATATACGTCTTGCGATGACCGCGGCGATTCGCCAGTTTCTCGCTCAACACCCCGATAAGTTCGATCCGCGCGAATATTTGAAGCCGGCAACGGCGGCTGCCAAAGCGATTTGCTTACAACGGTATGAACAATTTGGCTGTGCGGGTAAAGCATCGATGATTAAGCCAATCGGCTTATCGGTCATGATTGATCGATATAAAAAAGGCGAGCTGACACAGCTTGTGCATTAAGCGAGGGCTTGGTTATTGACTAAGCTTGAGCATTGAGTCAGCGAAGAAGTTCGTTCTCAACGAGGAAGTTCGTTCTCACCGAGAAAGTTCGTTCTCAGCGAAGAAGTTCGTTCTACCGTTAAGGAAAGGTTTTCGAATGAAAGCATTGCTTTGTACGCAGCACGGTGATCCCGAGTTGCTCGAGGTTCGAGAAGTCACAAGCCCGGAGCCAGGTGCTGGCCAACTTCGTGTCGATATTCATGCGGCCGGAGTGAATTTTCCGGACAGTCTGATCATTCGCAACCTCTATCAGTTTAAGCCTCCGCTTCCTTTTTCACCGGGCGGCGAGATTGCCGGCGTTGTTTCTGCAATCGGCGAGGGTGTCAAAGGCTTTCAGCCTGGCGATTCGGTGATGGCGCTTTGCGGGCATGGCGGCTTTGCTCAGCAGGCAGTTGTTGAGGCTGCCAAGGCCGTAAAGATACCGCCCGGCGTGTCGATGGAAATGGCAGCTTCCTTCACCATGGTATACGCCACTTCTTATCATGGTCTGGTCGATCGCGCCCAACTTAAGGCAGGTGAGACCTTGTTGGTGCTTGGTGCGGCGGGTGGCGTCGGATTGTCTGCGGTAGAAATTGGCAAAGCGCTTGGCGCAAGAGTGATAGCGGCTGCATCGAGCGATGCCAAGCTTGAGGTTTGCCGAGCCCACGGCGCGGATGATTGTATTAATTATAGCCGTGAGGACTTGCGTGAACGCATCAAGGCTTTAACAGCCGGCAAGGGCGTCGATGTTGTCTATGACCCGGTCGGCGGACATCTTGCAGAGCCCGCGTTTCGGTCGATCGCCTGGCGAGGACGCTTTTTGGTGATTGGTTTTGCGCTTGGCGACATTCCTGCGATACCACTCAATTTGGCGTTGCTCAAGGGCGCGAGCATTGTGGGTGTGTTCTGGGGTGCTTTCGTAGCCAAGGAGCCGGCTGCCTTTCAGGCTGACATGGCGCAATTGCTCGCTTGGGTTCGCGAGGGTAAGCTCAAACCGCGGATATCAGCGCGCTACAGCCTTGAAGACGCTCCCAAAGCCATTCGTGCATTGATGGATAGGAGCGCGGTTGGAAAACTTGTGGTTTTGCCTTAGGGTTGGAAAACCTCCGAAGTTGCCCTCGGTTTAGCGTTTTATACCGGGGCGGGGCTCGAGGCTGAGCTCGCGGTTTG
>VGHV01000563.1 GCA_016868095.1 Betaproteobacteria bacterium | reverse complement strand
AAGGCCATGGCGATTTGGAAGGATTGCACTGTATTTGCGCCGAGCAGTCCCGCCGCATCGATCAGCGCGCCAAATCCCCATTGCAAAAAGAAAACCCCACCAAAAAGAAGCAGGTTCGACCCGGTGTAGGCCCGCCCGCCCAAGCGGGCTGGAAAACTTAAGGCGACCTCGGTTTGCAAGAGCGTGAAAACCGTTGAGATTGCGGCAAGCAATAACCAAAACACCCAAGCCCATGATTGCAGAAAGTAAATCATCGCAGCCTCGGTTAACAAGGTCAGCAGGGCAGCTAAACGCATCACCTTGGGCCCATCCCAGCCTCTTGCTGCTATCTTTGGTGCTGCCCAGCCCAGCCACAAAAACCCAAGCAGCAAGGCAGCGTTAAAGAGCATTAAGGCTTGCGCTGTATCGCTTGCATTTAGCTTCAACACCTGCGTCATCCAAGGACCAGCCCATAAGGTTTGCAGGGCAAGAAAGCCGCCTTGAAAAAGCACCAGTGATGGCATAGCACCGCGTAAAAAGCGGCTTGCAAAGATCTCCCGATAACCCTGATCGCGTTCGCCATGAGGCTTTGTCGCAGCTTGATTTGATGCAGCCTCCTCTTCGTCTCTAGGCAGTGCAAGCCAAAGATAAGCAGAACAAGCCAGCAAAAGGCCTGCAGCCAGCACAAAACACATGCGCCAACCATAGGCTTGCGCAAGCATTGCCACCGGTACGGTGCTCACAAGAGCGCCACTTGTGCCGCAAACCAGGATCCAGGCGGCAAGGCGCTGCTGCCAATGCGCGGCAAACCAAAAGCGAAAAGCCTTGAGTGCCGCCATCAAGCAAGCTGCCATACCTGCACCAATCAGCGCGCGCCCAAGCCATAGATGGGCAATTTGATCGCCCAGCGCAAAAAAGCCGCACCCGAGCGCAGCAACAAGCAGCAAACTCGCCTCGACTCGCCTTGAACCGAATCGGTCAAGCCATATGCCAAGCGGCAATTGCATGGCTGAAAAGGCAACAAAATAAGCACTTGACATCGCACCCAAGTCACCCGCCGATAATGAAAACGCTGCAACCAGGTCAGGTGCCAACACGGCATTGATCGCCCGCAAACCATAGGACATGAAAAAAGCCAGCGCAAAGGCTGAAAAAATCAGCAAGCCCCGCGCAAAGCTTCCCTTTGCTGCGTTCATCAGGCTTGCTTGCCCAAAGTGGTCATGGCTTTACCGATCATGGGCATCGCTTCAGGGTCGTGGTCACGGCTTTAAGCGCAGGCTTTGCAAAAAGGTCATCGCCTGCTCTTCATCGGCGGACTCACCGATCGCCACCGCCTGGACCACATGTCCCTTATGCTCAAAAAACCACGCCCACATCAACACGGGACGAGCCTGCGCTTGGCCTTGGGCCTTCAGTTGTGTGAGAGCGACTCCGGGAGCAAGCTGCGCCGATTCGCGCTTCATCACCTTGCCTTGAATATTGCGCAGCATGGCCTGCTCCATGCGCTCAAGCGCAAGCTGCGCGGATAAACCAGAGCCTGTGTCGATTTGACCAACCGTCACGGTAAACATGCGCTCATCAACACGAGCCCCTGTCATGTGCATGTTGATGCTGTGTTCACCGAGCACAAGTTTTCGACTCATCTCGGCGGGCTTATCGGGCATTAAGACGCTCATGCCGGGCGGGTTGATCGCTACTTCGCGCCAATTAAAGCTTGGCGTGC
>VGHV01000562.1 GCA_016868095.1 Betaproteobacteria bacterium | reverse complement strand
GCAGCTTGTGTAGCGATCACTTGATGCATGCACGCACGTTCCAAGTAATATAAATCATCAAAAGCCCAGGAAATGCTTTGGCCCACCACGGTTACCCCATGGGATGCCATAAACACCACATCTTTTCCTGCGACAGTTCTCGCGATTCGCTCACCTTCAGCATCATCGAGCGCAATCCCGTTATAAATATCATCATAACCAATTCGATCCCAAAACCGTAACGCATTCTGATTACACCAAGCCAGACGACCGCCAGCAACAAGCGTTAAGGCTGTTGCATAAGGCATGTGGGTGTGTAGAACCGCCTTGGCATGAGGATTAAGTCGATGAATCCAAGAATGAATGAAGAAGGCCGTTGGCTCAATACCATGCCGTCCTTCGATCAGTTCACCTTGCCCGTTGATCAAAAGGATATCGCTGGCACAAACCTCGCTCCAGTGCAATCCCTGCGGATTAATCAAATACTGTCCGGGCATCCATTCGTACGAATAATGATTACAAACACCTTCATTTAGCCTGAGATGAGCCGACCAACGAAGGGCTGCCGCCAAGTCTTCACGTGCTGTTTGCAAGTCTGCTGCGCCCTGTTGTGCAGCAAGCTGAGTGTGTGGAGCGTTCATTTCAGCAAAGCCTCCTGTTCCATCGCTAAGAAGACATTGTAGGCATTGCGACGATGCGCTGCATCAAAGGCGGGTATCGATCGGTAGCGTGACCAGTCTATTTCGGCATAGGCTTCGTCAAATGACTTTAAATCCGCAACCGCAGCCCCCATCGTTGAGCGCAGGTATCGCAGGTAGTCGAGCGTGAAAACCAGGTCTTTGGCTGCCTGCGTTGATGCTGGGCCGTGCCCCCCGACAATAATCCTGGGATTGCGTGCAATAAGGTCCTCGATACCCCTGATCCAGCCCTTGGTATCGGCACTACCGACAAAGGGAATACGGCCCGCAAACATCAAGTCGCCTGCAAAAAGCACACCGTCTGCCTCGGTCAACGCCATGAGATCTTCAGGACTGTGTGCGGGTCCGGCAGGTATTAGCCAAAACCACGCCCCACCGAGCAGCATGCGTGTCGGCTTATCAATCAGCAAATCAGGCGAGATCACCCGGAAACTGTCATCAACCCATGGCGATAGGCTCAGCTTTCGTTCAGCCAAGCGCTCGGCCATATCGGCTGTACCAATCGCTTGCATGGCTGGTCGCGCTGCGATGATGCGCGCGCCCTGCTGCTTGAATACCTGAAGACCGTAATAATGATCAGCATGGTAGTGGGTGACGATGACATCGGTGATCGGCTTTTGAGTGATACGGCGTATGGCTTGCATCAGCTCCTCGGCAAGCGCGGGCGTGCCGAGCGCATCAATCAAAACCACCGCCCTATCAGTTATGACGATGCCAGCGTTTGAATTAAAACCTCGATTGCTTGTTGATGCGGGTCCCAAATCACCTTGAACCATGTAAGCCTGTTTACTGAGCGACTCTAATGCCACCGCAGGCAGCAATTGGGCGAATGCAGACGAGCCCATGCTTAGAAACCATAGCCATAGCAGTGCAGGACCCAAGCGATGCATCAAAATGCAATCCCTGGATTACCATCCATACCGAGAATCTTGGGTGTGTTGAGTTGGCGCGGCGTTATACGCTTTTTCGCTTTAAGCCAGGTCTCGACCACCTCCCAAATAGGCTCCCCTTTAGCGCCTTCAGCC
>VGHV01000561.1 GCA_016868095.1 Betaproteobacteria bacterium | reverse complement strand
GCGCGTAAATCATCTTGCCGTTCACTTAGCATCGACTCAACCCAGCGTCTGGCCTCGGCCTGGCGTTGAGCACGCAATAAGAGCTCAGCGTGGGCCAGCACAAGTCGCTTTTGCCTGGCAAATTGCTGCAAGGCAGCCTCGCTTCGCGCAATCGCCTCTTGCATGTTTCCCTGGCCTGCAAGTGCTTGGATTTGCAAGCGTTCGATCGCCGATGCTGCCGAGTCATTGTTTAATCCCTCGTGCTGCAGATAGTCTCGAGCGAGTTGCGCGGCCTGATAGGCATCGTGCCAACGAAGCTGCGCCTCTCGGACACTTGCAAGGCCAAACCAGGCAGCAACAAGATCGAGGGTACTTTGTTCTTTAATCTGAAACTCAAAGCGTTCTGCACTTCGCCGCAATCCGTCAACACTTGGGTCAAGCAGGGCTTGCATCCTGGCTCGGATCAGACGAAAACCCAAGGAATCGGGCCACTGCTTATAACGCTCCTGGCGGATCCGCGCCTGCATATCTGACATCCGTTCGGTGGTCAGTGGGTGTGTGCGCAAATAGGCCGGTGCTGCCGACTCGTAAACCCGCGAGGCGCGCTGAATCCGCCCGAAAAAACTCACCATACCTTGTGGATCGAAGCCGGCCCTCGTGAGCGTATCAAAGCCAATCCGATCGGCTTCGCGCTCGGCATCGCGTGAAAAAGAAAGCATTTGGTCCTGTGCCATCTGCTGGCCCAGGGCAATCAGCCCGGGTGTTGCTTGCGGATTCGATCTGGCGGCCAGTGCCGCCAGCACCAGCCCAACCATTTGGGCAATCCCAGCGTCGCGACTTTTCCCCAGCATCCGAGCGATATGGCGTTGGGTCACATGGCCGATTTCATGGGCTAGCACACCCGCGAGTTCCGACTCACTTTCTGCAGCAGCGATAAGCCCCGCATGGACGCCGATAAAGCCACCAGGCAAGGCAAATGCATTAAGGCTGCTATCGCGGACGAGAAAGAACTCAAAATCCTGACCGCTTTTTGATGCATCAATAAGCCGCCTGCCTAGGGCCTCAAGGTAGGCGATGACATCAAGGTCTTCATCACCAGCCTGACTGCGCCGAATATCGCGCATGATGCTTTCGCCGAGCTTGCGCTCGGTCGAAGGTGACAAGCTCTCCGAAGACGGGTCCCCTAAGGCAGGCAAGGCGCTTGGTGCGGCTCGGGCCAGGGACGCAACCTCTGAACGCGCTGAAGTTACCCCGCAAGCGAGTCCAAGCGACAGGGCGCTGACTACGAGTCGGACCAGAAGCTTGCGAAAAACAGCTTTACTCATCTTGCTATGATTGTTGCATGAATGAAAAGTTCCATCAGAACGCGCTCACCCACTTCGATCAAGCCGGCCAGGCGGTCATGGTTGACGTTGGCGATAAAGCCATAACAAGCCGACAGGCGATTGCAGCAGGTCGTATCCGCATGTTGCCGAGTACCCGACAGCTGGTACAAGAAGGTAAAGCGGGCAAAGGCGATGTGCTCGCTGTGGCGCGGATTGCAGGCATTATGGCTGCCAAGCGCACAGCAGACTTGATCCCGCTTTGTCATCCCCTTAGCCTTAGCAAGGTCACAATCGACTGGCATTGGCTAGGCGACGATTCGATTGGTTGTGAGTCTTGCGTGCGATGTGAAGGGCGGACAGGCGTCGAAATGGAGGCCCTCACAGCGGTACAGATTGCCCTGCTAACAGTCTACGACATGTGCAAGGCGGTT
>VGHV01000560.1 GCA_016868095.1 Betaproteobacteria bacterium | reverse complement strand
GAGCTCGTGAGCGATTGTCGTTCGCTTGCAAGCTTCGAGTTGCGTGGCCTGCCCCCATTAAATGCTGGTGCTGCCCGAATCCGCGTCAATTTTCAGGTTGATGCCGACGGTCTACTTTCTGTCTCGGCGCTAGAGCTCGGTAGCGGCGTGCATGCCTCAACCATCGTGAAACCATCCTACGGCTTAGGCGACGAAGCGATCACTCGCATGCTTCGCGATGGCGTTGACCATGCTAGTTTAGACATGCAATTACGAGCGCTTAAAGAGCAACAGGTTGAGGCCGAAAGAATGCTGCTTGCAGTCGACGGCAGCGCTTGCTGCCGATGGCCACTTGTTAACGGTCGATGAGCAGCACGCCATCCAATGTGCTGCTGATCATCTGCGCTCCATTGCTTTGCAATCAGATCATCACGCCATTCGCAACGCTATCCATGCACTGAGCTACCAAACTGATCACTTTGCTGCACTAAGAATGAATCGGGCTGTGTCGATGGCCTTAAGCGGACGCAAGATCGATGAACTAGCTTAATGGTTGTTGTTTCTTGATCGATCCATCATGAGTTTTAGTCGCTGAGGAAGTCGAATGCCGCTTATTGAAGTGCTGCCCCACGAAAGCCTTTGCCCTGAGGGCAAGCATATTGAAGCTGAACCAGGATCTAATCTTGCGCAAGTCTTGCTTGATGCAGGGATTGATCTTGAGCATGCTTGCGGTTTGGTTTGTGCGTGCACGACTTGCCATGTGATTGTTAAGCAAGGTATCCAATCCTTAGCTCTCGCTAGTGACCAGGAAGACGACATGCTCGATCGAGCCTGGGGTTTAACCCCTCGATCAAGGCTTTCTTGTCAGGTGCAGATTGGGGTTGAACCACTTCAAATCGAACTGCCCAAATACACGATTAACCACGCAAGAGAGGAAGCCTGATGAAGTGGACAGACGTATTGGAGTTGGCCATTGCGCTCTCGGAAGCCCACCCAGCGGTCGATCCGACGTCGATTCGATTTACTGATCTACATCGATGGGTGGTTGAGCTGCCAGGATTTAGTGATGATCCAAAGCGTAGCGGCGAAAAGATTTTAGAAGCCATACAGCAGGCCTGGATCGATGAACTCTAAGCTGGCTAGGGATGATCCTCGCGCTTTAAGGCTGGGAAAAGTATAACGTCACGAATATTAGCTCGGTCGGTCAGCAACATACTTAAACGATCAATACCGATGCCACAACCGCCGGTCGGGGGCATGCCGTATTCGAGCGCGCGAATGTAGTCTGCATCGTAAAACATCGCTTCTTCATCTCCGGCTTCTTTGGCAGCAGCTTGTGCGTGAAAACGCGCTGCTTGATCTTCTGGATCATTTAGCTCCGAAAAGCCGTTTGCAATCTCGCGGCCGGTCATGAATAGTTCAAAGCGCTCGGTAGTGGCTGGGTCGTGATCCGAGGCGCGCGCAAGTGGTGACACTTCGACCGGGTAGTCCACAATAAAGGTTGGTTGCCAGAGCTTGCTCTCAGCGCATGCTTCAAACAAAGCGAGTTGGAGCGCCCCAAGACCGGCATGGCGAAGCGCTGGTGCATTGATATCTTCACCAAGTACACCTAGCTGTTGTTTGATAAAAGCTATATCACCAAGTTGATCTATTGACCACTCGGGGCGCTCAATGCGGATAGCCTCAACCATGGTCAAGCGTGCAAACGGACTTTCTAAATCCAGGGACTGGCCTTGATAAGTAATGACTGCGCTACCGCA
>VGHV01000559.1 GCA_016868095.1 Betaproteobacteria bacterium | reverse complement strand
TGGCTGCTGGCTCCTGGCTGGGGCGCGAACAAACTGGCGACCCAGCGCTCACCATTCCCTTGGCACAGCGAGGGTTAAAGAGGTCTTGAAAGCCGTGCTCGCTATCCTCAACTTCGCTTAGGGCGGTTTTCGCCTTTTTTGTATTGAGGATTGATGAGAGGAAAATCATGAAACGCATCGTCTTGTTCATTGCCACCAATTTGGCTGTGGTGCTGGTCTTGAGCGTTGCAGCCAGCCTGCTTGGCGTTAACCGATTCCTTACTGCCAATGGTTTGCAATTCGGCACGCTATTGGCGTTCGCAGCCCTGATGGGTTTCGGTGGGGCCTTTATCTCGCTTTGGATGTCGAAACCGATCGCCAAGTGGAGCACGGGTGCCCGGGTGATTGAGCGTCCACAAAATGAGCTTGAGCACTGGTTGGTAAACACCGTCGCTCGCTTCGCACATCAAGCCAATATTCCGATGCCCGAAGTGGCCATCTACGACGGCGAAGCCAATGCTTTTGCAACCGGACCGAGTAAGTCCAATGCCTTGGTCGCAGTATCAACCGGATTGCTACAAATGATGGATCGACGTGAAGCGGAAGCTGTGATTGCTCATGAAGTCGCGCATGTGGCCAACGGCGACATGGTTACCCTGACCTTGATTCAGGGCGTTGTCAATACCTTTGTGATTTTTATATCAAGGGTTATCGGCTACGCGGTCGATCAGTTCTTGCGCAAAGGCGATCAAGAACAACAAGGCCCTGGCATTGCTTACATGATCACTTCCATCGTTTGCGAGATTTTGTTTGGCATTCTGGCAAGCATGGTCGTTGCCTACTTCTCAAGACAACGCGAATTCAGAGCAGACGCTGATGCGGCGCGCTTAATGGGATCCAGCGCACCGATGGCAAGTGCCCTGCGTCGGCTCGGCGGCATCGAGGTACACGCGCTTCAGGGCGGATTAGCCAGCGCAGGTATTGCCTCGGGTTCTTCGTGGATGGCGCTCTTTTCATCGCACCCACCGATCGCTGAACGAGTTGCCGCGCTCGAGTCGATGCGCTGAAAGCCTTGCCAAATTCAGCTGATGTATTGCGAGATTTCGATCAGATTCAAATCGGGATCTCGCAAATACACCGACAATATAGGGCCGCATGCACCCGTTCGATTCACCGGACCCTCAAGAATCGGCCAGGGATACGCCCGTAAGCGTTGGATTACCGCATCAAGCGGCACAGCAGCAATCAAACAAAGGTCAACCGAACCGGGAACCGGCAAATGCGCCTTGGGCTCAAACTCAGCGCCCTTGACATGCAGGTTGATCTTTTGTGAGCCAAAAACAAAAGCCTTGCGGGTCCGACCGTCAGCGCCAACGAAAGCATCAAGCCGCATCCCGAGCAGTTCGGTATAAAAGCCGATACAAGCCGCTTCATTGTGGGTGGTTAGCACGAGATGGTCGATGGATGCAATCACGGGGAATTCCTCTATTGAATCAACTTAGTCTAGGCGGGGATGCTTAGGCTCAATCCAGCGACCCTGGGATGCTTAAGCTAAGTTCAGCGACCCTGGGATGCTTAGGCTGAATGGAGCGAGCCTGACTTGATTTCCTTGAGTCTATCGGCAGCATAGCTTGCGGCAAAGGCATTGGGTTTGACCATCGGTATCACATTGCATGTACCCCGTATATACCCGATTGCCTGTTGCATCACACAGTGCGATCCATGCATTTCATCAGGATTGATATCGAGGTGCACCTCCACAT
>VGHV01000558.1 GCA_016868095.1 Betaproteobacteria bacterium | reverse complement strand
CAGTACCAAGGACCTTCAGTTTAGGACTCAGTTTCACTCTTGTGGCAATAGGTGGTTGACATGAACTATACGTCTTCCAATATTTTTTCGGCAGCCGAATCGGCAAAACGCATTGCGCCCGATGTTGCAGCTCAAGCTGCATCAAAGGCCGCTTCCAAGCTAACCCAGTCGCCACTGGTAGCCCAACTCACCGTTCGCGCTATTGAAACTGCCTTAGAAAAGACCCACGTTGCCCTCCCGGGTAGCAACGATAGGGCAGCGATTTTAGAGTTGCGCAACGAGGCGGTGATCGAAGCAAAGGCTGCGGTCGACGTTAAGGCGCTCAGCAGTGAACGAGGTACGGCCGCCAATCAGCGGGCGCTCGATCAACTTAAGGATCGTATCGCAGCCGGCAGTTTTTCAATCGACTACCGCTCGCTAGCTTCGAGTTTAATCAAACACTAAGCCCATCCACCCGCCTTCGTGCGGGTGATACACAAGCCATCAAAGCGATAGCAAACCAGCCCTCAGTTGGGTTCTTTGGTTGCCCTTACCGTCGAAATTCTCGGGTCTGAGCCAACGTTCGAAATGTTGTTTGATTCGTGGCCACTCATGATCGAGCATGGCATACCACGCGGTATCTCTGCTCAAACCCTTGACAATCATGTGCTGCCTGAAAACACCCTCAAAGCGAAAACCAAAGCGCAGCGCAGCGCGTCTTGATGGCGCATTAAGCGCATTGCACTTCCACTCAAAACGCCGATAACCCAAGGTCTCAAATACATAACGAGCGTGCAAGTACAAAGCCTCGGTCGCCATTGGGGTGCGCGCCATGTCTGGACCCCACAAGATGTTTCCGATCTCGATCACGCCATGATCTGGGGTGATTCGCATCAGCGATTGTCGTCCTAAGCAGCGCCCGTCCCCTTTACGAATCACTGCGACATACATCGGATCCTTGCTCGCACAGGCCTTGACCATGAATTGCTCGAAGCTTTCTGGCGTGGGGACATGCTCAAATAGGTAACGAAATCGGTCCTCGGCGCCCTTTGCCGTGCTCAAAGCATAAAGATCATCGCGATGACTTGCCGAGAGCGGGACAAGTGCGACCTCGCTGCCGGTTAAGGAAATCGCAAGCGGTGCTTCATAGCTGCTGCGAATGGGCAAATGGTTCATGGTGATCCCTGGCCTTCAAGGTAGGAAAAGCAAGAGCATACCAATGTGAAAGCATAAGATTTCGCACATTGCTCCAAGACTGCGTGCTTGCCTTCACCAAAGCCCTCTCACCCATCTGCTGCCAGAGCCCCTTTGGCTCATGTGACCATTGGCGTAGTGCAGATTGAAGCGTCCCATGAAACGCACTCGCACTAAAGTCGCCAAGAATCCATCCATGGACTTGATCCTGTAGTAGAGCTGCGCTCGCTCCCTGGCGATATGCGATAACTGGCAAAGCGCTTGCCATCGCTTCCAAAACCACATTCCCAAAGGTTTCGCTTTGACTTGGAAAGCAAAACAAGTCCGCACTAGCGTAGTGACGCGAAAGGTCGAGTCCAGTCTTCATGCCTACGAATAAAGCCTCGGGAAAATCACGCTCTAAGCTGGAACGGATGGGACCGTCACCAACCATGACCAATCGTGCAAGGCTTCCCGCCTGCCTTGCCGCCCGATAGGCTTGAAGTAAAACCACCAAATTTTTCTCCGCCGCCATGCGGGAAACGCACATCAGAATTGCTGGCCTTTGCCTGCCCTCTTGTTGCGCCCGCGAGCCAAGC
>VGHV01000557.1 GCA_016868095.1 Betaproteobacteria bacterium | reverse complement strand
AACAAAGCCGCTAGCAGAACCGGCGACACTTCGGCCGCGTCGATTGAGCATGCATGCCGATTGCAGGCCGCAGCCACCTCACCCAAGACCCAGTTCGCGCAAAGCTTAGGCCAATGCTGCGCCTTGCTCGTATCAGCATGCAAGTGCAGCACGGCGAGCACAGCTTCGAAATAATTGGCCGTGGCGCGGCTTGCGCTCAACGATTGCAAGTCGTAGTCAGATAGGCTGTAAGCCTGCTGCCAGCGCGCCCGCATCGCGGCAGCGAGCTCAGGCATGGCCTCACGCTGGGCTTGAATGAGCGCTTCGCCAATCACAAGCGGTGGCAGGTCGGGGTCTGGGAAATAGCGATAATCGTGGGCATCTTCTTTACTGCGCATGGCGCGGGTTTCGTCCGCGTCTGGGTCGTAAAGACGTGTTTGCTGGATGATGGCCACCCCGTCTTGCAGGGCATCGATTTGACGCAAGGCCTCCACCTGGATGGCTTGTTCGAGAAATCGAAAAGAGTTTAGGTTTTTGATCTCGCAGCGGGTACCGAGTTTGTCATCACCCAGGCGTCGTACCGACACATTGGCATCGACCCGAAATGATCCCTCTTGCATGTTCCCATCACAAATCCCAAGCCAAACCACCAGGGCATGCAATTGTTTTGCATAGGCCACCGCCTGGGCTGCCGAGCGCATCTGCGGCTCTGAAACGATTTCGAGCAAGGGTGTACCTGCACGGTTTAAATCGATGCCTGTGAAACCTGCATAGTCTTCATGAAGGCTTTTTCCAGCATCTTCCTCTAAGTGGGCGCGTGTGAGTTCGACTCGCATGTCGCCGATGTCGATGCTGCCTCCGCTTACCACCGGAATCTCGTATTGGCTGATCTGGTAGCCCTTGGGTAAGTCCGGATAAAAATAATTCTTGCGCGCAAAAATTGAACGCTGCGCAATCTGGCCACCCACGGCAAGCCCAAATCGAATCGCCAAAGCGACCGCCTCGCGGTTGAGTACCGGCAATACCCCAGGCAATCCCAAATCGACCGCGCAGGCCTGTCGGTTTGGCTCAGCGCCAAAGGCTGTGGATGCGCCCGAGAAAATCTTGCTACGTGTTTGCAGCTGTACGTGAGTCTCCAAGCCGATCACAAGTTCCCAGCCTTGCGGGATTAGCATGAGGATGCCTCCCCGGGCATCGCCCGATGGTGGGCTGTGGCTTGCTGATAAAGATCAGCAACCTGCAATAACAAAGCCTCGGAACAGTCAGCGCCAACCAATTGCATGCCTACAGGCAGGCCTGGTTCGCCGACAAAACCACAAGGCACAGACATACCGGGAAGCCCCGCAAGGCTTGCACCCAAGGTGTAAACATCGGCTAAATACATTTGAGTCGGGTCATCTTGCATCGCGCCCTTGGGCCAGGCAGCGGTCGGCGTGACCGGACCAAGCAAGAGGTCGCACTGGCTCAGCGCTTGGGCAAAATCCTGGGCAATCAGGCGCCTTAGCCTTTGTGCTTGCACATAATACGCATCGTAATAGCCCTGGGAAAGCACATAAGTCCCCACCATAATCCGTCGCTTAACCTCAGCACCGAATCCTTCAGCGCGCGATCGTTCGTAGAGCGATTCAAGATCGCTAACCTCGCTTGCACGATGTCCGAAACGTACGCCATCAAATCGTGCCAAATTACTTGAAGCTTCTGCTGGCGCAATCACATAGTAGGCAGGAATCGACAAGTCAGTGCGAGGCAGGCTCACGCTCAAGCTTTGAGCGCCCAGCCGCTCGAGATCGGCAA
>VGHV01000556.1 GCA_016868095.1 Betaproteobacteria bacterium | reverse complement strand
AATGAAGGGCATGGACTTGGCGGTTAATATTCGATACCGAAATATGATCCATATCGATAAGGCTGATGCGACCAATACCCGATCGCACCAAGGCTTCGGCAGCCCAGGAGCCAACGCCACCAATGCCCGCAACCACCACATGGCTTGCCTGCAAACGCGCAAGACCGCGTTCACCGTAAAGCTGAAGAATGCCGGAAAACTGGCGCGGATCGCAAGACCTGGGTTCCTCGAGGACTTGCATCCCGCCGCCTACTTCCTGAAAACCTGGATCGCGTGAGCGCCTTCCGGAAATCGTATCAGTCAAGGTAATAGAATGGTCGACCCGGTTGTTTTACGCGACTCTAGATCACGATGCGACTGGGCTGCATCTTTCAACGCGTAGCGCTGATCGATCTCGATCTTTACCTTACCAGATTTCACCATGTCGAATAAGCGCGCCGACATAGCTTCGAGGGTTGAACGGGTTGCGGTATGAGCCATCAACGAGGGGCGGCACATATAAAGATTGCCTTTGAGAGCGGTAAGGGGCACGGGTGGTACAGGCCCTGATGCATTACCGAAGCTGACAAACATCCCAAAGGGCGAGAGCGAATCAATCGACCCTTGGAAAGTATCCTTACCAATCGAGTCATAAACCACCGGCAAACCCTTGCCGTTTGTAATTTCCATAACTTTTTGCTGAAAGTTTTCGCGGGTGTAAACAATCGGGTAGTCGCATCCATGCTTTTTGGCAAGTTCTGCCTTTTCATCGGAGCCAACCGTACCGATGACGGTTAAGCCCAAAGCCTTAGCCCATTGCATGGCGATCAAACCAACACCGCCTGCGGCAGCGTGAAAAAGAATCGTCTGGCCAGCTTGCACTTGGAATGTGCGGTGAAATAAATACTCAACCGTCATGCCTTTTAGCATCATCGCGGCTGCTGTATCCAGACCTATGCCGTCTGGCACTTTGACCACAGACTTTGCTGGCATATTACGCATTTGTGCATAAGAACCAGGCGGACGATCGCAGTAAGCAACCCGATCACCCGGCTTAAAGTCAACACCTTCGCCAGCTGCAGTCACAACACCTGCCCCCTCTAAGCCAAGCCCAGCGGGGAGCGGCACGGGGTAAAGACCTGTCCTAAAATACACATCGATATAATTGAGGCCTATCGCTTCATGACGTACCTGGATTTCGCCTGCTGCAGGCGCACCCAATTCGACATCAACATAGGCCATGACTTCGGGACTACCTGTTGCAGTCATCCGAATCGCTTTTGTTGTTTGCATGGTCATACTTCTTCTCCGTTAAATAATTCAGTCTGAGCCTTAGCTGTGATTAAAAGGTTCCGGGATATGCTCCGCCATCAATCAGGAAATTTTGCCCTGTGACATAAGACGCTTGTGCGCTACACAAATAAGCACATGCCTGCCCAAATTCATGAGCATTGCCAAATCGACCAGCGGGTACACCAGCCATACGACGCTTTGCCGCCTCGTCCTCTGAAACACCCATTTGGGCTGCCGCAGCCTTGATCGTGCCACGGAGACGATCCGTGTCAAACATGCCTGGTAACAAGTTATTGATCGTTACATTGTGAAGAGCTGTCTTGCGCGAAAGACCCGCTATAAAACCCGTTAAGCCGCTTCTTGCGCCGTTTGAGAGGGCCAAGACATCAATCGGTGCTTTGACCGCTGAAGAGGTGATGTTGACCACACGTCCAAACTGACGGGCGATCATCCCATCAAGGGTTGCTTTGATGAGTTCGATCGGTGTGAGCATATTGGCATCAACAGCC
>VGHV01000555.1 GCA_016868095.1 Betaproteobacteria bacterium | reverse complement strand
AGCCCACTTCGTTTGGCTCCTTGAAGCCATCCGCGGTGCCGGGGCGACTCACAGCAAGGCAGCGCCAAGCCCTCACGAACCGCCTGACTAAGCCCTCTTGACTCCATCGCCTGCTGCAAGCGTCGATAAGTACCGTCATCGTGTGTGATATAGCATCCAGATCGTAATATAATGCGCATCGCTCTTGTGAGCTTCAAACGCTTTCGCGCGCCGGTCAGGGCGGTGGCGACCAGATCAAACACCGACGAGCCTCCAGCTGAGACGATGATTTCATCGGCATCCCAAGCTTGGTGCTCTTCAATCGCACTGATGAGCTCGGCGAGCGATTGCATCCATCCATTAACCGTGGCTTGGTCTTGTTCGCTATGGCCAGTGGCAGCAAGCCCCTCATAGGCTTCAACCCCAAGCAAGCGAAGTTCGGGACGGCGTCTGACCTCAAGGGCTAAGGCCAAGGCATCATCAACGCTTCGGCAGCCGGTTCGCCCGCCCGTTTGACCTAATTCCACCAACACATCGAAGGCTTGCATCTTCGCGCCACGGTCCGATGCTTTAGCGCGAACCGCTTCACAAAGCATATCCAACTGAGCCTGTGAGTCGACCAGGCTCAGCATACGCGCACTGGGATAATGATCCATCATCGATAACCATCGCTGTGCTTCACCGGTTGAGGCAATTTGATTGGCCATCAACACCCGCTCAACACCCGCATCGAGTGCGATCCAGGCCTGTTGCACCGTGCCCACCGTGATTCCCCAGGCACCATCAAGCAATTGCTGCGCAAAAATTTGTGGCGCCATGCTTGTCTTGCCATGCGGTGCAAAATCAATATCAAGTTCCCTGGCAAATGCTCCATACCAGCGGCTGTTATGCAAGAGGGCCGACTCACGCAAAATCGCGCAGGGAAAGGGTAAATCACCTCGCAATAGGTTTAAACCCTGCTCGGCAACCTGATCAACGCGAAAAGGCGGGTGCTCCAGCGGAAATCCCTTAAAACTTGGATCGAGTCGCTCCTGCCCGATCGATTGAAGGCTAGGCATCGAAAGGCCTCAGGTAATCGGCCTGATCGCCGCATGAACCAGGTTGGCGATTTGATTTAACCGCCAGGAGTGCCAGGGCTCAGGAATTCGCGCGTTGCTAATGTAGGCAAATGACACTCCACTTGTTGGATCGGCCCAGCAATAGGATGTGCCAACACCGCCGTGGCCAAAGGCCTCGGGCGGCGCGATATCACCCAGACCACGCATCGACAAGCTATGTCCACGCAAATGCGGCCCGAGTCCGCGATGCATGGGTATACCCATGAAATGATCGACCCGATCACCGGTGTGGTTACGAATCGCATAGGCAAGTGTGCGCGGTGAGATCCACTGTTGGCCGTTGAGGCAACCGCCCATGAGCATCATTTGGTAGAGCGCTGCCATGCCTCTTGCCGTTCCGTAAGCACCACCACCTGGCACACCAGTGCGCTGCCATGTTTGACTGGTACTTTCCGACCGCAAACGCAAGTTACCTGGTTGCGAAGGATCGGGTTCGTACAAATAGGTCATACGATCTAAATGCTTATCGGATATCCCCATCAAGAGATCCTCAGCAAGACCAAGCGGCTCGAGCACCAAGCGGCGCACAGCATCTTGAAAGCGCATGCCAGTGACCGATTCGATGATAAGTGCCAGCACCCAGTGCGCGCTCAGCCCGTGATAGTGAACCCTACTGCCTGCGGGCCAGTCGGGCACGACATCGGCATAAAAAGCTGCAACCTGCGCCATGTCATGCCACATCGAGGCTGGCA
>VGHV01000554.1 GCA_016868095.1 Betaproteobacteria bacterium | reverse complement strand
TCCGCCATACCCCTTAAGAGTTGTTCTTGCGCGCCCTTTAACTGGGCACGCAATTGCTCAAGCTCAAGCGTGGGATTTGCTGAACCAGCTTGGACATCAGACTCAAGCGTGGCGCCCTGCGGATCTGCATGGCCTGTGTCATTGAGGGCGTCAAATGACAGCGTGCTCGACTGATCCTGACTGGCTGCCGTCTGTGGATCGGGTTTCGCCTTGTCGCTTGCAGCCCGACCGGCGTCGGCTGATTGGGACTCATTTGCTGAGGGATTCGACATCGTTTTGACCTTGAAAATTCGCTAACCAATTGCGCATGTGGGGCGTGATGGCCATCTTTCAAGTCCGTTTGGCGGTCAAATTCGACCGTAGAGCAATCCTTTGACTTAACGATCCGCACCAAGCGCGGCGGCGCGGCTCAAGCGCTCAGCGGCAGCAGCGTCAGACCTGGACTCCGTATCCAACGCCGACTGCCAGTCCTGCGTTGTTGCATGGATGCGTTGGGCGAGTGCCTCGATAAAGTCGGAGCGATCATTCACGCAACTGATGTATTCAAAATGTTCGCCTCCTGCTTCCAAAAAAGCGTGCTTCGCCTCCTGAGCGATTTCTTCAAGGGTCTCCAAGCAATCGGCGACAAAACCCGGACAAAAAACGTCAACGCGTTTGACGCCTTCTTTGGCCAGGGCAATGAGACTGGGCTCGGTATAAGGTTGTAACCACTCGGCGCGGCCAAATCGCGACTGAAAAGTGAGCTGGTAGGCATCTGGAGCCAAGCCAAGCGCCTGGGCCAACAATCGCGCAGTCACGTGGCACTCGCAGTGGTAGGGATCGCCAAGAAGCAAGCTGCGTTTGGGCACCCCGTGAAAGCTGAAAACAAGCTTGTCGCCACGCCCCTTTTCTTCCCAATGTTGGCGGATACGAGCAGCCAAGGATTCGATATAAGCAGGATCACGATGAAAACCCCTGACCATCCTAAGCTCGGGCAGGTTGCGCCAGCGCTTTAGCTCCGTAAATACCTCATCCCAAACGGTTGCAGTCGTCGACGCTGCGTACTGGGGGTATAGGGGTAAAACCAGCAAGCGCTGCACCCCCTGCTCACGCAGCTCACGCATCACGCGGACAATCGAAGGTTCGCCATAACGCATTGCATATCGAACCTCAAGACCTGGAAAGCTCGATTGCATCCGCTGTGCCAGGGCCTTGGCCTGGGATTCGGTGTGTAAGGCAAGCGGTGATCCCTGCTCGGTCCAAATCGAGGCGTACTTCTTCGCAGAAGCAGCAGGACGGAAGCGCAAAATAATGCCGTGGAGAATCATCATCCACAGCAGGCGGGGAATCTCAACCACGCGTGGATCCGACAAGAACTGAGCGAGATAGCGTCTTACCGCGGCCGGCTCTGCAGCCTCGGGCGTGCCCAATTGCACCATCAAGACCGCGTCGATCGGCTTTTGGTTGTGGCGAAAAGAAGACGAGGCGCTGTACCTCGAGGATGGCTTGGCCTCAGACATAGTCCTAGGGTAACCGATGCTGTAATGCCCAAGTGTGGCATGGGCCTACTTCAATGATTCAAGTGGTTTAGCGCACCTGATACCAGCCTTGCCGTAATGTCAACAATCGGGATGACCCGCTCATAGGCCATGCGCGTGGGACCAATCACGCCAAGTGTGCCGACAATTCGACCATCAACCTCATAGGGGGCCACCACAACCGAGAGTTGATCCATGGGCACAAGCGAGGACTCGCCGCCAATGAAAATCTGCACACCTTTTGCCCGGCTCGATGCATCGAGCAATTGCAAGAGTGATGTTTTTTGGTCGAACATGT
>VGHV01000553.1 GCA_016868095.1 Betaproteobacteria bacterium | reverse complement strand
TCCACATGATCAGGATCTGTCGGACTGAGCTTGCCGTAGGGGTTCGCAGACGGCGCCGCAACACCCTTACCGCCAATCGCCGAAAATTGACTAAGCAAGGCACGCGCCACCGGATGCGATGGACAACGCAAAGCAACGGTTTTTTGTGCTGCCAGTGCATGCATAGGGATTGCTGGCCGCCTCGGAAGAACGAGGCTAAGCGGGCCTGGCCAAAGCGCTCCGATCACGCGCAAGGCAAGTGGGTTGAGCTTTGCCCAACTGCTTGCATCGGCCAAACCCGAAACATGGATGATGAGCGGGTGATCGCTGGGTCGTTGCTTGAGTGCGAACAGGGCTTCAACGGCAGCTTGCTTGGCTGCGTTGGCGCCTAGGCCGTAAACCGTTTCGGTGGGAAAAGCCACAATTCCCCCGCGACGCAGATGCGATGCAGCTTCATGAATTTCGGAGGAATCGGTCGAGAGCCGTCTAAAGTTTGCTTGTTCCATGATCATGACCGTTCTAGTACATTTAGCGCTTGTTCGAGCGCCTGATCAACCAGGGCTTCGCTTGTTGCACAAAGATTGATATGTCCCATTTTTCTCCCAACACGCGCCTCGTGCTTGCCGTAAAGATGCAAATGCAAGCCCTTAATTGCCAATAAGCCTGCCCAATCGGGTTCGCGATAACGACCCTCACGATCAAACCAGCGATCACCGAGTAGATTGATAAGACATGCATAAGCATGTGCAGAGGAATCGCCCAATGGAAACTCCGCAAGTACCCTCGCTTGCTGCTCAAATTGACTGACGGCGCAGGCATCCATGGTGATATGCCCTGAATTATGCGGGCGCGGCGCCATTTCATTGGCGACGATGTGCCATTGGCGGGGATCATCAAGGGGTCCGACAACAAAAAACTCAACACAAAGCACACCTTGATAATCGAGGCCGTTGGCTAGCTTTGCTGCTAAGGCCTCGGCCTGCTTTGCAAACTCGGGATGACTTCGCGCAGGAAAATAACTAAGCGCCAAAATGCCTTGATGATGAATATTCTCAATGGCCTGGTAAACCCGCAGCTCGCCTCCCCGACTACGAGCCAACACAACCGATAGCTCAAAGCGTAAATCAAGCCGTTCTTCGAGCAGGCAATCGACATAGCCAAGCTCAGCCCAAGCCTTCGATAACGATTCATGATTTGGAACGTTGATCTGGCCCTTACCGTCGTAACCTAGTCGTCGGGTCTTGAGGATTGCCGGAAAGCGCGCATCGTGACAGGCTTCGATGGATGCTCGATGCGACGCATCAGCAGGCTTATCGAGCTGCCAAAAGGCTGCGGTGGCGATACCCTGCTTGAGAAAGAATTGCTTTTCGAGCAGACGATCCTGCGCAATCGCAACCGCATCGGCCGAGGGTCTGACAGGCTTCGATTGGGCAAGACGAACTAGACTATGAGCTGGAACGTTCTCAAATTCAGTCGTGATTGCATCGCAGCGCATCGCAAGTGCATCGAGCGCTTGATCATCATCATAAGCAGCCTGTATGTGAGCGTCGGCCACTTGAGCCGCAGGGCAATCAGCATGCGGGTCGAGCACAGTGACACGCATACCAAGGCGCTGTGCTGCATGCGCGAGCATGCGGCCAAGCTGACCACCACCCATAACCCCGATGCTTCGCGTCCTAAGCATGAGATGCGTCGCTTGGGGGCAAAACCATGGCACTAGCGCTAGCGGTTTGTTCGGATCGAAAGCGCAATAAACGCTCTCTGATTAGCTCATCATCAAGCGAAAACTGGGCGATCACATGCAGCGCCGCATTCGCAGCGCCAGCCTCGCCAATG
>VGHV01000552.1 GCA_016868095.1 Betaproteobacteria bacterium | reverse complement strand
TTCAAAGCAGAAGTTGTGCCAAAAAGGGTGGCGCTGTCGCGTCAAGCCATCGCATAAGCGTTCGGATCGAGCGCTTTGATGCGGAGAGGTCACTAAGCGCACCACGTCGGTGCATGCGCACTGTTATCGTACAGCGACGCTCTCATGCGGTCATTGAGCGGAAGGCATGACCTGCGCTCAGCGACTCGGGAAGCCCAAGAGCCCTTTTGAAAGCACCCCTATGCAACTTGCCCGTGTCGATAGTCTTGCACTGCTTGGCCTTAACGCCATTGCAGTACGCATCGAAGTACAAATTGCCCGCGGCTTACCCGCGTTTCACCTCGTCGGACTTCCCGCTGCGCTTGTTCGCGAATCTCGTGAACGCGTACGCGCAGCAATGACCCAAAGCGGATTTGTCTTTCCCCAGCAGCGCCTGACGGTGAATCTTGCGCCCGCTGACCTCCCCAAAGATAGCAACGGCTTTGAACTACCGATTGCGCTTGGCATCCTGGTGGCGAGCCAACAACTGCCCGCCTCGGCTATTGAAGGCATTGTCTTTCTCGGAGAACTTTCGCTCGGTGGTCAGCTGCAGGCCGTGCGTGCGGCCTTTGCCTTAGGCCTGGGATTTGCACGAAGTCTTGAACAACGAGGACAGGTAGCTCAAAGCCAAAGCCGCCCGATCCTATGTGTGCCACCAGCAAGCGCTGCTGATTGTGCGATGGCTTACGATGGACCGGTTTGGCAGGCGCCCGATTTACGCGTGCTTTGTGAGTCGCTCATCGATGAGCAAGCGAGGCCATCGCTTGCCTACGCTTGCGTTGCCGACTCAAAAAGCGAGCCCCTTGCCAGCCCATTGATTGCGCCCGCTGCCACACAGGATCTCATGGACTTAAAGGGCAATCCACTTGCCAAATTTGCAGCCTGTGTGGCTGCAAGCGGCGGACATCACCTCTTGCTGGTTGGGCCCCCAGGTTGTGGAAAAACCATGCTGGCTCAGACGATGGCATCGATCCTGCCAGCGCCAAGCGAAACCACCCAGCGTGAGCAAATGGCCATGGCAAGCCTCAGGCGCTCTCGTGTCGTCCATGACACGATGCAGCAGCCGGTATTCAGACAGCCCCACCACAGCGCCTCGATGACTGCGCTGTGCGGAGGCGGATCACCGCCAAGGCCTGGCGAGATAAGTCTTGCCCATGGCGGCATCTTGTTTTTAGACGAACTCACCGAATTTGACCCCCGCGTGCTCGAAGCTTTACGCGAACCTTTGCAGGCTGGATCGATGCATTTAGCAAAGGGCACTCATAGTGCAGAGTTTCCCGCCCGCTTTCAGTTGGTTGCCGCAAGTAACCCCTGTCCTTGTGGCTTTGCAAGTGGCCAGGCGCAAGCCTCATCGCCACATGGGTCCGACCCCACCCAAGTCATGAGGCGCGATCACTGCATTTGCAGCCCCGAGCGCCTGAGGCGTTATCAAGGGCGCATTTCAGGTCCCTTACGCGATCGCATCGATTTGCAAGTGCAATGGCCTGCTGCGTGGACCGGGCAACTCGAACGCGACTGGGCCTTTGATCTCATGTCAGCCATGTTTCAAGCGCATGCGATCAACACCGAGCAGCTTGACTCGGCTGCAGCGAAAAAGCTCGCTCAGCGTTGCCAAGCGCTGCAGTTAAAGCGACAGGGCCAATTAAATGCGCATTTGCAAGCGGCGCAATTGCTCGCGATCACAGGGGTGGATCCACAAACCGACCCTTTACTGAAAAAGCTTGCGAGCTTAGGCTTTTCTCAGCGCGCCTTACATGCTGTCATTCGGGTTGCGCAAAGCATTGCCGATATGTTGGGCATAGC
>VGHV01000551.1 GCA_016868095.1 Betaproteobacteria bacterium | reverse complement strand
ATCGAAGGGATAGCCGTAGCTCCCATATCCGATAAGCAGCAGGGGCCGCCTTCCCTGAGCTTTATTCGAGCTCTTAAAGACCAATGAAATTGGAATCAAGCTGCCATCGGAGGCCTTGGCCATGAGTCGTTCGGCGCGGAGTGCCTCTGGACGCAGAACGCCAAGGACGGGCTGTTGCTTGATGATTCGACGAGACATCGTTCTTAAATCGACCTCGTAAACGCTCATCGGTGTTGTCAGCGAGCTATAGCTAAAGCGAAGCAAGTCGCTCGCAAAGTGAAGGTTCAAGCCGGGCAATTCACTGCCTGGTCCAAGGCTGAGTGCTGGTTCCAGAAGGCTAGCGTGATAGGAAGGCTCTAAAAAATCGATATCGCGCCACCGTCTTGTCTCAAAATCCATAACCTTCAAACAAACGCGACCAGCCTCCCTAACTTGAACAACCAAGTACCTGCGAAAAAGCTGGAAGCTTTCAATCGAAGCATGTTGACGGTGGGCCAGAAGCTCTGTCGCCTGCGCGATTTGCGTTGGATCAATCAACCCGTCATTGCTTAGTTTTTTAGATCTTCTGACAAACAATAGTCGAAAGTTTGGCCCATGGTCATTGATACGCACAAAAAAACCATCCCCTTGGGGCATCGCCAGGTATTCCTGACCGCGACGTCGACGCATGACCAGCTGAGGCTTAGCGCCTGGATGCTTTGCATCGATGAGCCGCTGTTCGAAGGTGTCTTTTGCGAAGCTCGTAAGTATTAAGAAGCGACGGTCGTGGCTATAACTTACATCCAGATTAAATAAATCATCATCTTCCTTATAGACGAGTTCTTCGGAACCAGGACGGTCGACCTCGCAACGAAAAAGCCGATCACTTCGCAACGCCTTATTTTGCGAGACAAACCATAGCTGCTTTGAGTCAGCCGACCATGCAAGGCCTGAAACGCTCTGATTTTTCCAAGTCAACTCGTCTTGAGTGGCAAGATTGCGAACCCTTAGCTCATAATCGCGGCCGCCGCTGAAATCGATCGTGTAGGCAAGAAAGCGACCGTCTGGGCTCCATTGGGCAAGGCCCACTGCGGCAAAAGCCCTACCCTGTGCGAGTGTGTTGAGATCGAGCAATATTTGCGCTGGCTTGCTTCGATCAACATCGACCTGACCTGCCTGCGCTTTACGGCGGAGCAATTTCCCATATTGCAAGCCTTCGACGGTCTGGGTCGCGTACCACCAGTTCCCATCGCGCAACCATACCGATTCGTCACTTTGCTGGATTCTGCCAAGCATCTCTGCGTATAGACGATCAACCGAGCCATCGAGCGGTTCAAACCAATGCCTCGTGTAATCGGCCTCAGCTTTCAAGTGCTCTACAACATGAGGGTTATCACGTTCCCGAAGCCAAAAGTAAGGATCTATGCGCTCATCGCCATGAACCGATACGTCTTTGGGAACTTTCGTCGCTCGCGGTGGTGTCAATGCTTGCCCAACAATCTGCTCGTGAGAAGTCCCATCGTTAGAGACCTTACCCGCAACTGTCGGAGAGGCTTTAGCCTCGAGCTTGGTAAGTGCGGCAAGTCCCATCAAGGTAAGAAGACCAGCTTGACGAAACGGCAACGAGTAGAAAGCTGCAGCGCTCGCTTGTGCCAAACGTTTTAAGGTCGTTCGACGTGAATAGCAATCCATTGCAATAACCCTTTCTGACCTTGAGGCGTTAAGCGACGGCTTCGTAATTCTTATTATAGCCATTAGCATCTCGGGTTACGCCTTGGCGCAAGCCCCGGCGCTTTTCGGAGAAACGGCGCACGAAAAAAATGGCCTGAGGGTTTCAGACCATT
>VGHV01000550.1 GCA_016868095.1 Betaproteobacteria bacterium | reverse complement strand
TGGTTTGACACAATCAAGCCATCCACACCGAGCTTTTGCGCTTGCGCGGCTTCCTCGGGATGCAGCACGCCTTTTAAGAGCAAAGGTCCCGGCCAATGCGCGCGCAACGGCAAGCCCGGTGGGCCCGATCAACACCGGCAGCTGCAAACGCTGGCCAAACAATTCGATGGACAAATCGCGTTGTGCGGCGCCTCGCAAACTCTGCGGCAGTAATACCCAGCGGGAAAATGCGCGTGCGTTATTTCGCAGCGTGCTTTCGTCTTCTGCGCCACCCATCAGCAAAATCGAAAACGGTCGGGGCAGACGTGCTTGCGCCAAGCGGCGAAACTCGGCGATGCTGCGAATATTCATCTATCCTCCCCCAAGAATTCGCCTTCTAACTGACAGGATAGACAATGATCGACGAAGTACCAAGCATTCGGCTTGAAGCGATTCACCGACCTGATCCCACGCTGGTGGCCGCTCTGCATGGCACGCCAACGGGCTTTATCGTCGATGCCCTGGGCGGCAGCGGTGCGCTCGATTACCGAATCAAACCCGCAATCGCCGAGCAATGGGGCTTTTGTGGCGTTGCAGTGACCTGCGATTGTGGGCCAGCCGATAACCTCGCCCTCGTCCATAGCCTCAAAGTTTTGCAAGCCGGCGATGTAATCGTCGCAGCCACGGGCCAACATCTGCAATGCGCAGTCACCGGTGACCTCGTTCTCGGCATGGCACGCAACGCGGGCGCTAAAGGTTTTGTGACCGATGGTTGCGTGCGCGATCTGCCAGGCCTGCGAACCGTGGGCCTTCCCGCTTATTGCGTGGGCATCACACCGAACTCACCCCATCGAAGTGGCCCGGGGACGATCGGATTCCCAGTCACGATCGCAGGCCATCCGGTAAGCAGTGGCGATGTGGTGATTGCCGATCAGGATGGGGTCGTCATCATCCCCAAGGCCGCCTTGCAAAGGGTGATCGATCGTTTGCCAGCGATTCGTCAAGCCGAAGCGCAAGCGGACCAAAGCGTTCGCGACGGAGCGCGCCTGCCGGGCTTTTTGAAATAGCGCTCGCAAATGCTCCCCTACAGTTCTATGCGCCAGCTTTGCGCACCGTAACCAGGTAAATGCCTGGCAGTATCAAGGCAGCTCCAAGCAGGTGAAAACCTGCGATGGACTGCTCAAGCAAGAGCCATCCCATCACACCTGCGTATAAGGGCCCCAGGTATAAGACCACGCCAGTGCGTGCAGCGCCCAATTGCGCTTGCATATAGGAGTAGGCTTGATAAGCACCAAAGCCCGGCAGTAGAGCAGCGATTACAGCAAGCCAGAGGCCCTCCCAGGATATGCGCCAATCAGGCACAAGCTGCGACTCAATCCAGGTTAAGGGGATGAGAATCACAACACCACAGGCGGTGATGAGACTTAAGCGGGCAAAAGGGTCGCGGCTTGACGGGCGCTGCCTGAGCAAGAGTGAATAAGCCGTCCAACAAAGCACGGCAGCTGCGATCCACAGATCGCCTTCAACCCATTGCATGCTTGACATGGCCAAGAGATCGCCCCTTGTGACAATCCAAATCACGCCTGTGAAGGCCAGACAAACACCGAGCACCTGTCGCAGATGAAATCGCTCTTTGAGCCATAGGGCTGACAAAAGTGCGATGAGAACCGGCGAGAGTGCATACATGAGCCCGATGTTCAAAGCCGAAGTGCTGCGGCCTCCGTAATAAACAAAAGCGCCACATATCCACATCCCAAGGCCACCTAAAACAAAACTGTCGATCCATTCCTGTTTTGAGGGCATGCCGTGACGCTTCAAAGCAGGCCAGGCAAAAGGAATCATGAAGCAAAGCGCG
>VGHV01000549.1 GCA_016868095.1 Betaproteobacteria bacterium | reverse complement strand
TTTCGGACCGTTGATGGCTTAAAGTGGGATGACTCATATTGACGACCTCTATGCTGGCAAGCATGATGCAAAGGAAAGCCTGATTCTGCACTGTTTGCTGATAACCACCTGACCACTTGCTGATGCCTTACCTGACTGCTGCCGCTTGCACGCCCTTTGGTGACTTAAAGGGGCTGCATACGATTGACCTGATGGCCGAAGCGGCCGATGAGGCCTTATCGCAAGCGGGCATCGAGCCTGGGCAAATCGATGGCCTACTCTGTGGCTACGCGGTTAATCTGCCACATCTCATGTTAGCAAGCTTATTTGCAGAACGTTATGGTTTATCGCCTTCATATGCGCACGGTATGCAAATGGGCGGTGCAACGGGTGCAGGGATGCTCATGCTCGCAGGCGATTTAATCAGGGCAGGGCGTTGTCAGCACGTGCTCGTACTTGCGGGGGAAAATCGGCTCAGCGGTATGAGCCGAGACGCCGCAATCAGCGCCTTGGCCCAAGTGGGTGATCCCGTTTATGAACTGCCCCATGGAACAACGGTGCCATCGTACTATGCGCTTTTAGCCTCCAGGTACATGGCCGCAACTGGGCTTAGCGAGCCCGATCTTGCAGAGCTCGCTGTCTTGATGCGTGCTCATGCTATGAAGCATCCCAAAGCCCATTATCGGCAGGCCATAACCGTAGCAGATGTCTTACAATCAAGAACGATCTCATCGCCGCTGAAATTGCTCGACTGTTGTCCGATATCCGATGGTGCCGTTGCGCTGCTTGTGAGTGCGAAGCATCCCGGTCGACCGACCGCCCGATTGCGCGGTGCAGGGCAGGGGCATCGTCATCAACATTTGAGTGCAATGCGGGCTGCAGAAGATTTTGGTGCTCGTGAAAGTCTCGCGCGAGCACTTGAGCAAGCAGGCTGTGATCTAAGCGATATTGACTATCTTGGTATTTATGATTCATTTACCATAACATTATCCATACTGCTTGAGGATCTGGGTCTTGTGCCTCGAGGGCAAAGTGCAAAGCTCGCAAGATCGGGCTACTTCGCAGCGGAGGGTGAGATGCCCTTAAATACCCACGGTGGCCTGCTTTCCTTCGGCCATTCAGGGGTTGCAGGTGGTATGGCCCATATCGCTGAGTGCTATCAGCAATTAAGTCAATCAGCTGGCGAGCGACAGATCGCAGCAAGGCAGCTTGCACTTGTCCATGCCGATGGCGGTGTGCTTTCAGCCCATGTCTCATTACTCATCGAAGCCTGTTAGTTTGGGTGCTATGAAAGCGATATCAATACCGCGTTGCGCTAAGCCCTTCGTTGAGGGATTAAACGATGGCTTGATCCGCTATCAAATGTGTTCCAGATGTTCCACCGTACAAAATCTTGCACGGTATCGATGCCTTGCATGTGGCGCAAACGAGCTCGGCTGGAAGGATAGTGTCGGACTTGGTATCGTCGAAGCAGCAACCGAAATCAGGAGGGCTTCAGACCCTGCCTTTCAAGCAATGATCCCTTATGCGATTCTCTTGGTTCGCATGCAAGAAGGCTTTAGCCTTATGGCAATCGAGGACTCCGAAGCCATCAACCCGAAGCAAGTAATGCAGATCGGGGATTGCGTGAGACTTAGGGCCAGGCGCTGGGGCGATCACATGGGATTGGTAGCCTTCAGAGCCAGTCCCTAGCGATTCAGTGCTCAGGCCAGGGCCACCGCTTTTGTCAGGCCTGCCATTCTCTTGGCGGTATAAGTTGCCGTTCCTGGAACGCTTTAAAAAAACGTCGAAACATAATTTCGGTATCGACAAGCTCGGTGAATCCTGCCTGATTGAGCTTCACGCCGCTGACAAT
>VGHV01000548.1 GCA_016868095.1 Betaproteobacteria bacterium | reverse complement strand
GGCATCAGGTCTTTTTGATCTTCGAAATACGCCAGTTTCAACTGTATTTCCAGGTGTGGAAATACATGCTAACGCGGTATCGGCTATCTTGAATCAGCAATTGCTGCAAAAGCCCGCTTGGACTGATGCCTGGCAGTTGATCGTGCTTGCGCTAGTGATGTTTTCCTCACTCATTGTGATGGGTTATGCCACACCGGCCCTGGCACTTGCTGGTTTGCTTCTTATTCTCGCAGTGCTAGTTGGGCTGAATCTTTATTAGTGGCAGGAGAAGTTTTGGGTTGTGCCCTTGGCGCCCACGCTTTTTGGCATTGTTGCCGGTGTCGGGGCCGCATTATTAGAGCGGTGGGTAAGCGCATTTCGACAATCGAAGCGGGTTGAGGGTACTTTCGCACGATACGTGCCTAAGGAAGTTGCACGACGGCTTGCCAAAGATCCCGATCGAAACTTAATGAGGGCAAGGCAGCATCAGCTGACAATCATGTTTACCGATATTGCTGGCTTTACAGGTCTCGCCAGAAGGCTGCCGCCAGAGCAAATCGCGCAGCTCTTGCGCGAAGTTCTCACACCGCTTAGCGCAACAATCCACGAGCACCAAGGAACCATCGATAAATATATCGGGGATGCGATCATGGCATTTTGGGGAGCGCCGCTTGAGGTTGAAAAGTCTGAGCAGCGCGCGCTTGATGCGGCCATGATGATGATCAGTCGGCTTTCTGCCTTGCAAGAGAGTCTCAAAGCAAGAGAGCTTCCGAGGATCGCAATTGGGATTGGTATTCATAGCGGTATGGCTTATGTTGGTGATATGGGTTCTAGTTTTCGGAGCACTTACACCGCTATCGGTGATAACGTGAATCTAGCAGCCCGCGTCGAAGGCCTGACCCGCTTTTATGGCGTTGGCATTCTTGTAACAGAAACAGTGATGAAGGCCTGCGAGACTACTTATTTGTTTCGATTTGTCGATCGGGTCGTGGTCAAGGGCTATGACAGCGCGGTCTCGATTTATGAGCCCCTTGCTGTGCTTGAATCCTTAAGCCCTGCGCAACGTAGCCACTATGACGCATGGATAGCCGATTGGGAAGAAGCTCATGCGTTTTATCGTGAAGGAGACTGGGAGGAGGCGCGATTGGCGATGCTTCGGCTCATTGCCCATCCCCATCTTGGCGGGGGTGCAAAAGCCTTTTTGCGGCGAATCGATAGTCTGGAAGCGGAGCCGCCGACTAGAGGCTGGGATGGCGTTTGGGTCATGGATGAGAAATAAGCAAGGCAGGCTTGGCGTTGCTTGGCCTCGTTGGGCGATTGCTTTACACTTTTTCCCACAATGAATGAGAAAGCTGCCGTGGTCGCGCTTGCTGCACTTGCGCAAGATGCAAGACTTAGGATTTTTCGTGCACTGATTGGTGCTGCTGACCAGGGCTTAAGGCCAAGCGAGCTCTCGCTAGCACTCGGGATTCCCCCATCAACCCTTTCTTTTCACTTAAAAGAGCTCGCGCAAGCCGGCCTGGTGAGCGTCGAGCGGGAAAGCAGGCATTTAATTTACAGGCCAGCTGTTGGTCATATGAATGAACTGATCGCCTATCTCACGGACCACTGTTGTGAGGGTCGGGTCTGCGGCTTGCGGCTTGAGGGTCGTCCTATGACTTGAAATTGTCATCAATCATTTCTATGATTTTCGAATTATGAATTGATGGGTGATGATGTGAGAGTAGGAATAAATGGCATGGGCCGTATTGGTCGACTTGCCCTTAGAGCAGCATTGGGTGCAGTGCAGCGACCTATCGATGATCCTCGTGCCGCCAATCGCCTTGATTTGGTCCACTTGAACGAAATCAAAGCGG
>VGHV01000547.1 GCA_016868095.1 Betaproteobacteria bacterium | reverse complement strand
GGACTTGTGTCCTTCGGTCACGGCGCCTGGTTTGGCCTTGCCGCATATGTCGCAGCACTTGCACAACAGCACTGGTTTCCCCAAAGTTTTTGGTGGCCACTCGCTTTGTCTATCTTGACCATCGCGATTATCAGTTCAGCGTTTGGCTTTTTGATACTGCGCCGTCGAGGTGTTTACTTTTCGCTTTTAAGCCTGGCGCTTTGTGCCATGCTCTATGCGATCGCTTTTCGCTGGACGGCAGTTACTGGCGGCGAAAACGGATTGGGTGGCATTACTAGACCACTGTGGATGGGCTTTGATCTCGAACAAAAGCTACCGTTTTACTCACTTGTTGCCTGTATTGCCTTTTTATCGCTCTATGTTTTATGGCGCTTTCACCGTTCCCCTGTGGGCTCAGTGCTCTTATCGATTCGTGAGAACGAGCAGCGCGCCTCCTTCATCGGCTATGAAACCAATCGCTATAAGCTCATAGCCTTTGTGATGTCTGCGAGTATGACCGGTTTAGCCGGTGTCTTGCTTTTGTTTAATAACCGTATGACATCAGCCGAGCCGATTTCTGTGGTCTTCTCTGGCGAACTCTTGGCAATGCTGGTTATTGGCGGCATGCGCAGCTTCTTGGGCCCTGTGCTTGGCGCACTTTTCTACGTTATTTTTCGTGATGTGCTGTCAAGTGTGACCGAAGACTGGTTGCTGTACTTCGGATTGCTCTTTGTGTTTTTTATACTATTCTCACCGACTGGTTTGGTGGGCATTTATGAGCGCATCAGTACGCTTTGGCGCAAGAAGCCTATTCTCGACGCAGCGATGGCCCACCGTAAGGCGGGCGAGATCGAACTACCAAGTTTTCTAGTACCAGAGGCAAATTCGGCACCCACAATCCTTGAAGCCTCCGTGTTGAGGCGGCACTTTGGGGGCATTAAGGCTGTTGATGGCGTGAGCTTTAGCGTCCGCTCGATTGGGCTTCATGCCTTGATTGGACCGAATGGAGCAGGAAAGACGACCGCCTTTAATTTGATCTCAGGCCTTCACCCGCTTGATGGCGGGAACCTTCGATTAGGTCAGCTCGATATCTCATCCATGCCGCCTGCGCAGAGAACCCAGGCTGGCATTGGTCGCTCGTTTCAAATTACGAATCTATTTCCTGGGTTGACAGTCCGCGAAAACGTTCGGCTCGCTCTGCAAGCCAAGACCAAACAGCGCCTAAATCCATGGTGCTGTGCTGCAAGCCTAGCGGTTCTGAATCAGGAGACTGATGCCTTAATGCTTGCCATGGGTTTGCAAGGAATTGATGCTGCCGAAGCGGGCTCACTGTCTTACGGCGGCCAGCGGCTTCTCGATATGGCGATCGCTCTGGGTACTAAGCCACAACTCTTATTACTTGATGAGCCGCTTGCCGGTCTTGCAGCGGCAGAACGCAAACGAGTGGGAAGCCTCATTCACGCCATTTCAAAGCAGTTGCCTGTGCTTCTTATTGAGCACGACATCGATCGTGTCTTTTCAATTGCCGATGCCTTAACCGTCATGCATGAAGGCAAGGTCTTGATCAACGGAACCGTTGAAGATGCGCGAAACTCTCCTGAGGTTCAAACGATTTATATCGGTTCAGGATCTGAATCAATAGCATCCAAACCGCGGGTTTCTGCGCGTGGCAGCCAGGAACTCTTACGTTGTGAATCGGTGAATACCTTTTATAGCAAAAGCCATATTATCCGTGATGTTAGTTTTAACGTTCATCAGGGTGAGATTCTTGCTTTGCTTGGCAGAAATGGTGCTGGCAAATCGACTCTGCTTAAGACGCTCATCGGTATCAGCCCTGCAGCATCAGGCAGCATTCA
>VGHV01000546.1 GCA_016868095.1 Betaproteobacteria bacterium | reverse complement strand
GATCAGATCCCTTTGCATCCCGCGCTTGTCTCCTGCAGTGAATCAGAGCGCTTAAGTCTCGCCTTGCAAGGCGGCGACGATTACGAACTGCTATTCACGGCTAGGGCTCAAGCCCGGCCGCAGATTGAAGCGCTCGCCGATCGCTTGGGACTGTCGCTTCGTTGCATCGGCGAGATAACAGCCGATAACAGGCGCCAGCTGCTTGATGTTCGTGGCATGGCGCGATATGGCCTTTCGAGGCTACGAACATTTCGCATCATGAAGATGCCTGGATCGGGATTGTTTTCGCCCTCGCTACTCATAGCTTTTGGCTTTGGCACGGGCTTATCGCCCTATGCGCCAGGCACGGTAGCCACCGCATGGGCCTGGCTAAGCTTTAATGTGTTGCAACCAGTAACTCCTGACTGGCTTTGGGCAACGATTTTGGCTGTTGGCTTTTTTCTCGGTCTTTGGGCGATCCGTCGCACGACCGAGTTGCTCCAACAGCAAGATCCTTCTTCGATCGTGTGGGACGAGATCCTCGCGTTTTGGCTGCTTTTGTGGGTGTTGAAGGGTTCGTTGCTGCAGGAAGTGCTTGCCTTCTTTTTGTTTCGATTCTTTGATGTCCTTAAACCTGGTCCGGTTGCTTGGGCCGATCGACGTTTTAAGGGAGCATTCGGGGTTATGTTCGATGATTTGATTGCGGCAGGACTCAGCCTTTACTGTTTGGCTGTTCTTGTGCGATTGCTGTCGGAGGTTTAACGCGATGGATCATTCACCTCTTATTCTCGCCGCCCAGGAACTTGGCTTTGCGCTCCTGCCGGAGGTTTAACGCGATGGATCATTCACCTCTTATTCTCGCCGCCCAGGAACTCGGCTTGGCGCTCGTTCAACGCGGCATGATGATCGCAACAGCCGAATCGTGTACTGGAGGCATGATCGCCATGGCACTGACCGAAGTGGCTGGGTCAAGCGCCTGGTTTGAACGTGGCATGGTGAGTTACTCCAATCTGGCCAAGTCGGATTTGCTGACTGTACCTGCACAACTGATCGAACAACACGGTGCGGTCTCCGAGGAGGTTGCTCTCGCCATGGCCTTAGGCGCACTGTCTGCTAGCCCGCGGATTCAGTTTTCACTTTCGGTTACGGGTATTGCTGGCCCGAGTGGAGGATCGCCCGATAAGCCCGTTGGCACTGTCGTGCATGGCTTTGCCTGGCGTGGTAGCGGAGTGGGCGAGCCCATGAGCCACCGCGTCATGCGTCGCCACTATCCCGGTGAGCGGGCAGACGTTCGACTTGCCACCGCACACTTTGCCTTGAGGCAATCGCTGGTCTTGCTACAGGCAGCCGCTTGAATCGATCGATCAAGCGAAATCGATCATCAAGCGAAAAATCGGTCATTTGACTGATTTTTTATACAGTATTCTTGTAGAATAATGGCGGGCGTTTTATCCCGTCCACTCAAAACAGAGGATTTCGTATGGAAGACAGCAAGCAAAAGCTCGAGCGTGCCAAGGCTTTGTCGGCGGCCTTGTCGCAAATCGAAAAACAATTCGGAAAGGGCTCGGTCATGCGAATGACCGATAAAGAGATTGAAAACGACCTTGAAGTGGTATCGACTGGCTCACTGGGTCTTGATCTAGCACTGGGTGTTGGCGGATTGCCTAGAGGCCGCGTTGTTGAAATTTACGGCCCGGAATCCTCAGGTAAAACAACGCTCACCTTGCAGGTGATTGCCGAGATGCAAAAGCTCGGAGGTACCTGCGCTTTCATCGACGCCGAACATGCGCTTGATGCCCAATACGCACAAAAGCTCGGGGTAAATCTCGCTGATCTACTTATTTCGCAACCTGACACCGGTGAGCAGGC
>VGHV01000545.1 GCA_016868095.1 Betaproteobacteria bacterium | reverse complement strand
CGCTGCGCTGGCCTGCCCAGCACGACTCGAACGTGCGACCTACGGCTTAGAAGGCCGTTGCTCTATCCAGCTGAGCTATGGGCAGATTCGTTGGCTTGGTGGTCGGGGTGAGAGGATTCGAACCTCCGACATCTTGCTCCCAAAGCAAGCGCTCCACCGGGCTGAGCTACACCCCGAAGCCTGTATTCTAACCTGCTTCCTTAGCGAATGCTCGAGGCAATGCGTTGTGCATAGGCCTGAGCCTTTAGCTCATCAGGGTGTTCGACCATCACTCGAACCACAGGCTCGGTACCTGAAGGTCTAATCAGGCTGCGGCCCTCGCCCTGAAGCTCACGCTCAACCGATTCAAGTGCCGCATGGAGCGGCGCATGATGCTGCAACTGAAAGCCTGACGGCGTTGGCACATTGATCAAGACCTGCGGCAAAAGAACGAGTTCCGAGCATAGCTGGGCGAGTTCTTGATCCTGATCGACGATCGCAGCAAGCACTTGTAGACCACTGATGATGCCGTCGCCAGTGCTGTGTAGATCAAGTGCAAGCAGGTGCCCTGAGCCCTCGCCGCCAAGCAGCCAACCACGCGCTTGAAGCCGCTCGAGCACATAACGATCACCCACCTTGGCCCGTTCAAAATCAACCCCTCTCGTTTGAAAGCCGCGCTCGAGAGCAAAGTTACTCATCAAGGTTCCTACAACACCTGGCACTGTTTCACGTCTTAACCGATCGTTGACCAGGACCCACAGCAATTCGTCCCCACCATAAATGCGACCACTTCGGTCACACATGATCAGGCGATCAGCATCGCCGTCCAAGGCCAAGCCAAGATCGGCACCGGTTTCGAGCACCTTGGCGCGCATCGCTTCAGGATGAGTGGCACCGCAGTTGAGGTTGATGTTGGTGCCATCGGGTTCGTTGCCCATCTTAATCACTTGGGCACCGAGTTCGTGCAGCACCGGGCCAGCGACGTGGTAGGCAGCCCCATGTGCTGAGTCAACCACAATCTTGATGCCTTTTAAATCAAGGCGTTGTGGAAAACTGCTTTTGCAAAACTCGATATAGCGGCCCGCCGCATCGTCGATGCGCCTTGCTCGACCCATATCGGCCGCGGGTACGCAAGCCAATTCCGGGTGAGCGATCGAATCACTGTGCAAGTAGGACTCGATTTGAGCCTCAATCGCATCAGACAGCTTATTGCCCTGACCCGAGAAAAACTTAATGCCGTTATCCTCATAGGGATTGTGTGAGGCAGAAATAACAATCCCTGCATCGAGACGAAGTGCTCGCGTGAGGTAGGCCACCCCTGGTGTGGGAAGCGGCCCCACCAAACGCACATCGACGCCCATTGATGACAACCCTGCCTCGAGCGCCGCTTCAAGCATGTAGCCCGATAAGCGCGTGTCTTTACCAATCAAGGCCACAGGCTTTCTGCTAGTTTTCGTGCCTGACTGCGTTGACCGCGAATGAAGCAACACTTTGCCCGCCGCTTGTCCGAGTCGAAGCACAAACTCCGGTGTCATGGGCAAACTTCCGACCCGCCCACGAATCCCGTCAGTACCAAACCAGCGCCTTGTCATCTCAAACTCCTTCTTGCGAGGTGGGGCTGTCCATCAAACAGCCATAGACCCGAAGCGCATCGACTGTCGCGCCAACATGGTGAACCCGAATTATCGATGCACCTAGACTAGCAGCCGCAAGCGCGCCACCGATTGATCCTGGGTCTCGATCAGCGGTGGCTTTGCCGGTGATTTCGCCGATGAAACGTTTGCGCGATAAACCAACAAGAAGCGGGAAAGGCGTTGGATGAAAATCATATCGTGATAGTAATCGTAGAGATCGCAACAGTGCCCTGTTGT
>VGHV01000544.1 GCA_016868095.1 Betaproteobacteria bacterium | reverse complement strand
GGCGATGGTGCTTGATCGCGAAAACAAGCGCTACCTCCCTGGCATACGATTTCCCCAAGACCTCCAAGTCACCGCCAGCCTCCAAGAGGCTATCGAGGGTGCATCGCTATGGATTCTTGCCTCGCCGATGTCGGGTTTGCGTGAGCGTTTGGATGTCATCAAGCATTTGGCCTCGCCACAGCATTGGCCTGTGTTGTTATGGCTTTGCAAGGGCATCGAGCGAGACAGTGGCTTGCTTGCCCATCAAGTGCTCGAGCAAGCGGTGGCTGGCGCGAAGGCGGGCGCCTTAAGTGGGCCAAGTTTTGCCCTGGAAACCGCTCAAGGTTTGCCTGTGGCATTGGTTGTTGCAAGCGTTCACGAGGACTGCGCCCAGGTGGCAAGACAGGCAATGCATCATGATGCGATGCGGCTTTATGGTAGTAGCGATCTCATCGGCGTTGAATTGGGCGGTGCTTTAAAAAACGTTATGGCCATTGCGGCTGGTGTGTGCGATGGCCTTGGCATGGGCAATAACGCAAGAGCTGCCCTGCTCACCCGCGGTCTGGCAGAGATTGCGCGATTAGGTCAGCGAATGGGCGCTAAGCCGCAAACCTTCATGGGTCTCACGGGCCTTGGGGATTTGCTGCTCACGGCAACAGGATCCTTGTCGCGTAACCGTCAAGTCGGTTTGGCCTTGGCCAAGGGCGATTCGATTGCACGCATCCTGGCCGGGCTTGGCCACGTCGCCGAGGGTGTTCATACCGCCGAGGTGGCCGTGCAATTGGCTGCGCGTTTTGATGTCGACATGCCCATTACCCAAGCCGTTCATCGTTTGGTAAGCGGCGAGTTGCGCGCCGAGCAAGCTTTGCAAGCTTTACTCGCCCGCGCAGGTCGACAAGAGCTTGATGACTTCTGAGCGAGTAAAGCAATGACTTTGAGAAAACCATCACTGACTGTTTTTTGTGGTTCCCGCCATGGTCAACATCAGGCACATATCGATGATGCCGCAGCCTTTGGGCATTGGATCGGTGAGCAGTCCTGGCATCTTGTTTATGGCGGCGGCAACGCTGGCCTGATGGGCGAGATTGCCCGGGCTGCCCTGCAAGCCGGTGCCCAGGTCACGGGCATCATCCCTGAGTCCTTGATGAAGCGCGAAGTTGGTCTGGAAGGTCTGACGCGGCTTGAAGTCGTTAGCGACATGTCGGTACGTAAGCAAGCGCTGATCGATCTGGGCGACGCCTTTGTCGTGTTGCCAGGAGGCCTCGGCACACTTGACGAATTTTTCGAGGTTGCAACGCTTTTGCAGCTCGACTATCACTGCAAACCGATCCTGATCCTTAATCGTGACGGCTTTTGGGATCCACTTCTAGCTCTTGTGAAACATCAAGTATTTGCAGGTTTTGTGTCACAAAAAGAGTCCGACGCTTGGCATGTTGTCGACGATTTAGACGATCTGAAGGCCTCCTGTCTTGCCTTGCTGGGCCCAAGCAAGACCATTTAGTTTTTCGCTTGGCCCTCGTCGCAATGCTGCTGACGCCAGGCCTCATACACACTGACTGCGACCGCATTGGAAAGATTAAGGCTGCGGCTGTTGGCTATCATCGGTAGACGCAAGCTGCGGGCTTGTCCAATCGTCTGAAGAATGTTCTCAGGCAGCCCTCTTGTCTCTGAGCCAAACACCAGAAAACTCCCGGGTTCGATGGCCTGTCCGAACAGATGGCGGCGAGCTTTGGTAGTGAAGGCAAACAAATGTTGCGGCGACTCCGTTGCTAGAAATTGCTCCCAGCTTGGGTGCACGCGAACAGAGGCAAATTCACGGTAGTCGAGCCCTGCCCTTCGCATTTTGGCGTGATCTAGTGGAAAGCCAAGGGGC
>VGHV01000543.1 GCA_016868095.1 Betaproteobacteria bacterium | reverse complement strand
TGTTAGAGCATGGTTGGCGAGGCCGGCTGCGAAGCGCCCACGCGGGCCATGCGCGAGTATTAACCCATCAAGTGCATAGCGCAAGGCAATTGACCCGCTTGCTCAGTGTCCGATCGGTACCCGCGTTGAAAGCCCGGCGATGAGTGAGAAGGCGCAGTAATGAGTGGGATTGCCCTGCGATGAGTAGGAGGGCGTTGCCATGAGTGGGCAAGCGAAGCGGCCCAAACCGGGCGAGCGCAAGATTCAAATTCTGCAAACATGGGCTCTCATGCTGCAAGAATCTGGCGATGCGCGGATCACGACAGCGGCGCTTGCTGCGCGTTTGTCGGTCTCGGAGGCGGCGCTTTATCGTCACTTCGCAAGCAAGGCGCAAATGGTTGAGGGGCTGATCGAATTTATAGAACAGAGCATTTTTGGACTGATCAATCAAATAGAGCAAAAGCATGCCGATCCCATCTGGCGTGTGCAAAGCATTGCCCTCATGCTGATTGAGTTTGCGCAGGCCAACCCTAGCATGACCCGTGTCTTGATTGGCGACAGCAGTGTGCTAGAAATTGAGCGATTACAGCGCCGTATCCATCAAATGCTCGAGCGTATCGAGTTATCGCTTAAGTAAGCGTTTCGTCAGGCAGAACGTCAAAAGATTGATCCGGCCGATGCCGCAGAAGCGATCATGGCTTGGGTGACAGGGCACTGGCTCGGTTTTGTAAGATCAGGTTTCAAACCGCTCGATGCCGAGCGTCTTCGAGCGCAGTGCCTGCTTTTCTTAGGCTGAGAACACAAGGTGTTTCTGGTCCGGCTGCTTTTAGTTCTGTTTTTTTAAGTCCGTGCGATGAGCTTGCCCGGAGCAAACAGCGCAATCGGGGTCGGCTTGTATCCGCATACTGCTTGTTGACATATTTCGCCCATCAATCAAAAGTAAGACCTGGGGCAGGCTGCGGTCCATAAGCACGCGCATCGCAAGCCCTGCTTGCATGCAGCCCACCATGCCCGTTAGGGGCGAAAAAACGCCCATCGTGGCGCAGGCAACTTCGGCAGGCGCAAGGTCAAGCGGAAAAACGCAGTGGTAGCAGGCCCAAGCGCTTTGACTTGGAGTGCGACTTGCATACTTTGGATGGTTAAGATTGAGCACCATGCATTGTCCATCAAGCCCAATTGCCGAAGCACTCACCAAAGCAACACCATGACGAACGCAAGCGCGATTGACCTCATGGCGGGTTTGAAAGTTATCGCTGCAATCAAGCACCAGATCGACCGAAGCAATCGCCTGATCAAGGGCCGCGCCTTCGAGTTTGTGGTCGATCAGCTCGTAATGGGGATCCGGATTAAGGGCTTGCAGGCTTTGTCGTGCCGACAGCACTTTTTGCATGCCTACACGCTGGCTCTGGTGGACGATTTGCCTTTGTAAGTTGGTCAGATCAACCCTGTCACCGTCTGCAAGCATCATCCTGCCCACGCCGGATGCGGCCAAATACATCGCAGCAGGCGAACCCAGTCCGCCGAGCCCAACGATTAGAACGCTCGCTGCGAGCAGGCGTTCCTGGCCTTCGATGCCAACCTCATCGAGCAAGAGGTGGCGGGCATAGCGTTGAAGTTGTGTGTCGTTCAAGGCTTGCGAGCGCGCACAAGGCCTCAGTCGACGATCCGATCGGTGCGGGCAGCCGCAGTCTGGGTACCTGCTGGTTTGGCCACAGGTCGTCCCTTCAAATGGTTCATCGCTTGTTGCAATTGCCAATCCTCAGGGCTTCCGAACACCACGGGCTTGCGATTGCGCAAACGTTCATTGATTTGCTCAGCCGTCAGTGATTTGCCACGGTCTGCACCCGGCGCATCGGCGCTGTTTTTGCGCTCGGAC
>VGHV01000542.1 GCA_016868095.1 Betaproteobacteria bacterium | reverse complement strand
ACTCAGAGAGAATTGGGTCCTCATCGATCTCCCAAACTTCTTCATGCAGCTTGGCGTTGACATTCTTGAGGAACATAGATTCAGCTAACGTTTATCCACTAAGCGCGTGCTTGGAAAGCAAATACTTTCGTTACATGCCTTAAGCATTCATTCGAGAATTTCTGCGCTGAACACTCAACGAATTTCGTCGATCTCGTTATCGTGGGCAGACCTCAACAAACCATTATTTGAGCTAAGAAGAGCGCCGATGCAAGGCGTCCACTAAGTTTGTTTGTCTTGAGTTTGGCTCTCGAAGCTTCAGTTCCTGGATCGCATCATTCTCATGCGAATCTGGACTTAGACCGAATTAATCGAGCGCTATGCCCGCAGCACGAATTAAGCTGCGCCATCGATCTATTTCCGAGACTAAGAATCGACCGAAGTCTTCAGCAGTTCCGGGTGCTGGATCAGCGCCCTGAGAGAGAAGTCTTTCACGAAACTTGGGTTGTTGAAGTACATGCTGCAGCGCAGCGTTTAACTTTTGAACGATTTCCGGAGGTAAGTTTGCCGGACCTACGAGTCCGTACCAGGTCGACATCTCATATCCAGGTAGCGCTGCTTCCGAAATGCTCGGAATATCGGAGGCGGCCGCACTCCGTTTCGCGGTGGTCACGCCAAGCGCTCTAAGTTGCCCAGATCTAACCAAGGGTAATGCACTCGGCAGATTAGGGAAACTAAGGTCAACTACACCCGTGAGTAAATCTGCCATTGCGCTCCCAGTACCTTTATACGGAATATGAACCATTTCAATATTTGCCATTCGCATAAACAACTCCGCAGACAGACGCACCGAGGTGCCTTGTCCACTGGATGCGAAGTTAAGTTTTTTGGGGTTGGCTTTGGCAAATGCGATAAGTTCTGAAGCAGATCGCCGGAGTTCGACAGTTTGGCGCCATGATTTTGGAAAAGGTCCACGTTTTCAACGGGTTGAGCGTTTCTTGAGCTGTTTTTGTAATGGAACGTTTTAGTATCTTCTGTATTGACTTGGCTGTGTGATTGGGTTTATCGTAATGGCATGTTCGTTAAGCTCACCAAATCAGGCCCCCGCAGCTACGTGCAGCTGGTGGAAGCCTACCGTGATGATGAAGGGCGGCCCAAGCAGCGCACGGTCGCAACGCTGGGCCGACTCGATCAGATGGGTGACTCGGTGCGCTCGCTTCACGACGGCCTATCGCGGCTGTTGGGCCTGGAGACAGCGCAAGCGAGTTGTAATGGCACGGCAGCCTTTGAATCCTCCCGCGCGCTGGGCGATATCTGGGCGCTGACCCGTCTTTGGGAGTCCTTAGGCTTGCATCGCCTGGGGGATGCGTTTCGGCAGGTAAGCCGCCACCGCATCGATCTTGAAGCCTTGTTGCGGGTAATGGTGTTTAACCGACTGTGCGATGCAGACTCCAAGTTGGGTGTGCTGCGATGGCTGCACACAGTAAGCTTTCCTGCCCTTGAGGGCGTTGAGCAAGTCACCCATCAGCAATTGTTGCGCACCATGGATGCGCTGATTGAACACCAGGCGGTCATCGAGCAAGCGCTGGTGCAGGCCACCAAGCCCTTGATCGATCAGCAGCGCTCGGTGGTCTTTTATGACATGACCACCATCCGCACCGAAGGTCTTTTGGTTCAGGAGGGCGAGATCCGTCAGCACGGTATGAGCAAAGAGGGCTTGATTGCCCGCCAGTTCATGCTGGGGTTGGTACAAACCGCCCAGGGGGTGCCGCTCTATCACGAGGTGTTTGAGGGCAACACGGCCGAGGTGGGAACGCTTCAGGACTCCCTTGAGCAAGTGATCCAGCGCTTTGGCGTGGAACGGGTGATTGCGGTGGCCG
>VGHV01000541.1 GCA_016868095.1 Betaproteobacteria bacterium | reverse complement strand
CAATCTGCGGCCGGGCTTGAGCCCTAGCCGTGAATAGCAGTTCGTAATCGTCGCCGCCTTGCAAGGCGAGACTTAAGCGCTCTGATTCACTGCAGGAGACAAGCGCGGGATGCAAAGGGATCTGATCGGCAAACAACACCACCCCAACCCGTGACCGTTCTAACATATGGCAAATATCACCGAGCAAACCATCGCTCAAATCCATCGCACAAGCGCTGATGCCACGAAGCGCCATGCCCAGTTCAAGCCTTGGCTCAGGCCAGTGCAAACGCTCCTCAGCCTGTACACACTGACTTGGATACTTCAAGGCGAATGCTGCGCCACCGAGCTCGCCACTCACCCACACCTGGTCCCCGGGTTGTGCAGCATCGCGGCGAAGCGCAAGCTCAAAGGGAACCTCACCGATCACCGTGAGGCTTATGCACAAGGGGCCTGCGGCTGTATCGCCGCCAATCAATTCGCAAGCATGGGAGTTGGCAAGCGAAAAAAGACCCCGCGAAAAGGCTTCGAGCCAAGCCCCATCCTGCTGGGTGTCGAGCGCAATCGATAAACTAAATGCGCGTGCTTGCGCGCCCATCGCCGCGAGGTCCGACAAGTTCACAGCCAGCGCTTTGTGTCCGATCGACTCTGGATCGGCGTCGCGATGAAAGTGGCGCCCAGCAATCAGCATATCGCTAGAGACAGCAAGCGAGTCCCCAATCAGCGCACAATCATCGCCGATACCTAGAAAAGCAGCCGATGCGCCAAGGCGCTTGCGTTGCTCGCTTGCAGGCCTTGCAAAGTAGCGCGCAATTCGGTCGAATTCACCCATCGCGGCTGGAACTTGCCTGGACTTCGACTGCGCGAACGCTCAGGGCAAGCTTATCCAATACGCCGTTAACAAATTTATAGCCATCGGTCCCACCAAAACTTTTGGCGAGTTCGACCGCTTCATTAATGACCACACGATAGGGGATCTCGAGATGATGCAATAATTCATACGTGCTTAAAAGTAGTACGGCTCGCTCAACAGGGCTCAGCTCTTCGACCTTGCGGTCAAGACAGGGTGCAAACAGGTTTTCCAAATCGGTTGAACTTTGGCTTACACCTTCCAACAATCCCATAAAGTGGGTTTCGTCGGCCTTACGATACTCGGGGTGTTGCATCAGGTGGGCACGAATCAACCGTGGGCTTTCTCTTGTCAGCAACCACTGATACAGGCCCTGAAGCGCATAAACCCGTGCACGTCGTCGCGAGGTAATGTTCTTCGATCCCTCTTTATTCTTCGATCCCTCTTTAGGGTCAGTCATTAGCTGCCTCATCGATTGCATCCGCATCGGGATCAAGCTGATCGATCACCGCATAAAGCTCAGCCATTTCCACCGCAACATGGGCAGCATCGGCACCCTTTTCGATCGCACGAGCCATGGCTTGTTCGTCGGTATCGGTCGTGAGGATTGCATTTGCAATAGGAATATCGAATTCGAGGGCAACTTGCCTGATGCCTGCAGCACTCTCGTTTGAAACCACCTCAAAGTGATAGGTTTCGCCGCGGATGACTGCGCCAATTGCAATCAGCGCATCAAATTGCATACTTTGCGCTAATTTCGATAACATACCCGGTATCTCTAGTGCACCTGGCACGGTCATCACCATGACATCATCGCCCGAAACACCCAAATCAGCCAACGTGTCCAAGCATGATTGACGCAAAGCCTCACAAACAGGCGCATTAAACCGCGCCTGCACAAGGCCAATTCTCATGCCGGTTCCGTCGACAATTGCCTCAAAGACTTCTGCTTCCACGCGATTCTCCTTAAGCATGAGTGATAAAGCCGAGCACTTCCAGATCAAAGCCTGACATGCTGGGCATTTTTCGGGGGT
>VGHV01000540.1 GCA_016868095.1 Betaproteobacteria bacterium | reverse complement strand
GCACCAGGGATAGCCCGCAAGCTGATTGAGCGGATTGGCAGCCGATGCGCCGACGCTGCAAAGAAGATTGGCTATCGCGGCGCAGGAACCTTCGAGTTTTTATTTGAAAACGAAGAGTTCTACTTCATCGAAATGAACACCCGGGTGCAGGTCGAACACCCGGTCACCGAAATGATCACCGGGATCGATATTGTTCAACAGCAGATTCGAGTCGCGGCCGGTCAAAAACTCATGTTCAGGCAAAAGGACATCGTGCTCAAAGGCCATGCCATTGAGTGCCGAATCAATGCCGAAGACCCCTTTCGATTTACCCCATCGCCTGGCCGCATCAGCCACTGGCACCCCCCAGGCGGGCTTGGCGTGCGCGTCGACTCGCATGCGTACACCAATTATTTGGTACCTCCTCACTACGACTCGATGATTGCTAAAGTCATTACTTACGGTGACAGCCGCGAGCAGGCCATGGCAAGGATGCGCATTGCACTTTCCGAGATGGCTGTTGAAGGCATCCAAACGAATCTGGCCTTACACAGGGAGCTGCTCGCGGACGCGCGTTTTATGCAAGGCGGCACGTCAATCCATTATTTGGAACAAAAACTTGCCCAACGCCCCCAGCCCTGAAGATCTTCAATGGTTTGAGCTCTCCTTAGTGCTTGCTGCATCCGAGGCGGAGCAGCTTAGCGATTGTCTACTCGAGGCTGGCGCGGTATGTGTGCAGGCTGAGGACGCGCAGGCAAACACTGAAGATGAGCAAGCCATCTTCGCTGAGCCGGGACTCGAGGACCCTCACCCGCGTGTTTGGGCCCAAACACGGCTTACTGCCCTATTCGAATCGAGCCCGCGCCAGGCCGATCATCAAGCGCTTGCGCTGCTTGCCAATGCTTGCGATCAAGCTAAGATCGCCTTGACGAGCTCATGGCAACTCAAGGCGCTCGAAAACCAGGACTGGGTGCGCTTGACCCAATCGCAGTTTCAGCCCATCGAGATTGGTGAACGTTTGCTGATCACACCGAGTTGGGAGCCTGAACAGGCCGCTCACGTCGGGCGAAAACGCTTAGTCCTCGACCCGGGCCTTGCATTTGGGACCGGCTCGCATCCGACAACGGCGCTTTGCTTGCGCTGGCTTGACGCTCACTTGCGCGGCGCAGAGCGTGTCATCGACTACGGTTGTGGTTCGGGCATTTTGGCTATTGCTGCCGGCCTGTTAGGTGCAACAAGCATTGATGCGATTGATATCGATCCTCAAGCCTTGATCGCCACAAAAGAAAACGCCAAGCGCAATCGGGTTGATTTGCAAACCCATCTGACGCGGGCTGATCGACTTGCGCCTGCCGATATGGTGCTTGCCAATATTCTCGCAGCCCCCTTAAAGCTGCTCGCACCAACCTTGGAGAGCCTCGTCAAACCCGGGGGCTATCTGGTCCTCGCCGGACTTCTCACACGCCAAGTTGATGAAGTTGCGAGTTGTTATGCCACGATAGGTTTGCAAGCATGGCAAGATCTCGACGGCTGGAGCGTGCTTGCAGGGCAGCGCCCCATGTAAGGCCATTAAAACCAGCAACCTATACCCAAACGGCCAGGCAGTCATGCATTCAAATCTCGATAAAAACCCCACCCAAAACAACAAGGCAGTGCTTCCCGACAAAAACCCAAGTCCAAGCAGCAAGGCAGTGCTGATTAGTGGCTCGATTGCTTTTGACTTTATTTTGCTTTTTGACGGGAAGTTTAAGGATCATATCCTCCCCGATCGAATTCATATGTTAAACGTTGCGTTTTTAACGCCACAACTTCAGCGTCAAGATGGGGGGTGTGCGGCCAATATCGCCTACACGCTCGCTAAGCTCGGTGGTTGGGCGCGCCTTTTAG
>VGHV01000539.1 GCA_016868095.1 Betaproteobacteria bacterium | reverse complement strand
AAGTCCTCAAAGCCCTGCAATTTCCTGAGGATGCAGGTCCCATGGCGCATCCGATTCGCCCCGATACTTATAGCGCTATTGATAATTTTTACACGATGACTGTTTATGAGAAAGGCGCTGAAGTTATACGTATGCTTCAAACCATGCTGAGTCCGCAGGGATTCAGACAAGGGATTGATCGTTATATCCAAAACTACGATGGACAGGCAGTCACCTGTGATGATTTTCTTGACGCCATGGCCCAAGCCAATCAGCGATCGCTCGCATCGTTTCGCAACTGGTACAGCACCGCGGGAACGCCTGTTCTCACTTGCAGCCAACGCAGCGATGGAGAAGATTTAATACTGCGAATTCAACAAGGATCGCCTCAACACCGAAACCCAAAGCAACAACTGCCATCGGACCCATTACCGATTCCAGTGCTTATTGGTTTTGATGCAGAAGTCGAGGCTGAGCTTTGGGAAATCGATCAATGGGATCAGGAAAGGCGGTTTATGGGTAGGGCTGGCGCAACACCTTCGCTGCTCAGAAACTTCTCTGCCCCAGTGCTGCTTCATGACGACCTAAGCATCGAACAAGTCGCCAAACTCGCTCGATGTGATGGCGACCCAGTGAATCGCTGGATGATGATGCAACGACTCATGAGGGCTGCAATCCTGGGCCTTGGTAGCGAAACGCACGTGATCGAAGCACTCAAGGTGGTGCTTCTTGATCAAGCACTCGATCCGGCGTTTGCCGCATTGATGCTCGGTTTCCCGCCAGAGCTAGAACTTGCCCAGGCCGTGCCGGTACTCGACCCGCAAGCCCTTAGGCTTCAACGCAATCTGTTAATGAAGACCTGTGCTGATGAGCTTGGCGGACTGCTTGGCGATACCGTGCACGAACTGCAAAGCGTCGACGCAGCGCGCCCTTATGAGCCAAACCCAAGACAGGCTGGCGAGCGCGCCCTTGGCCATGCAGCACTTTTGCTCTGGTCATTCGGCAGCCAGCCGCAACAACAGTCTGAAGTACTTCGTGTGGCTGAGTCGCTGTGTGGCCCTGATGCGCATATGACGAATCGGGCTGCCGGTATGTCGGTACTGATGCGTCAGGCAAAGCCCATCCGTGAGCAAGCGCTCAAAGCCTTTGAACAACAGTTTACGGGTGAGGCCCTTGCAATGGATCGCTGGCTTGTGATGCAAGCCACAAGACAGCGCCTTGATGGCGAGCCAGCGGTGCTGGACGACGTCATCCGCTTGAGTAATCACGCTTGTTTTTCAATGCGTAATCCGAATAAGGTTCGCGCCTTGATTGCAACCTTTTGCCATGCCAACCTCGCTGAGTTTCATGAGCCGAGCGGACAGTCTTATGCCTGGTTCGAACAACAATTTTTGGCACTTGATGCGATCAACCCCCAGGTTGCTGCCCGCTTAGCACGCGCCATGGATCGGTGGCCTTTGCTCATCGAACCCACCAAAGGACTAGCGAAAGCTTGCCTCGAACGTCTTGCAGTTCACAAATCCTTATCCCCCGACAGCACGGAGATCATAAAAAGTGCGCTGCAAAGCCAGGGCTAGGTGGCAAGCGGATTAAGCTAAGCCATCCTTGCACTTACTCATTGATCGAGAAAACACGATGAACTCAGTCCACACCCACGATACCCAAGGCGCAATTAGCCTGACGCAATACTTGATTCAAAAGCAGCGGCAAAGCGCATCTGCTTCATCAAACACCTCAGGCGCATCAAGCGCATCGGCTACATCAAACGCAAGGGTTATGACCAGCGAGTTAAGACTCTTGCTCGAAGTGGTCGCACGCGCTTGCAAGCGAATTAGCTATGCGGTCGGCAAGGGCGCACTGGCAGGACATCTTGGTGATGCTGGCAACACCAAT
>VGHV01000538.1 GCA_016868095.1 Betaproteobacteria bacterium | reverse complement strand
CTCAACACCCCAGCCTTTCGGCCCAGCGAATCCACTTACAAGTGGAAGCCATGAAACTCGCTTTTGCCGATCTACAGGCGCATGTCGCAGACCCGGCCTCCATGAAAACATCGCCGGATGCACTGCTCAACAAGGACTATCTTGCTGAGCGAGCAAGCCTTATCGACCCTGCAAAGGCTGCAAGCTACCCGCCAGGAAAGCTTCATCACGGGGGCACGGTTTACTTATGCGCCGCCGATCAAGAGGGCAATATGGTGTCCTTTATCCAGTCCAATTTCAAAGGGTTCGGATCGGGTGTTGTTGCGCCTGGCGGTATCGCACTTCAAAACCGTGGCTGGGGGTTTTCCCTGGAAGAAGGCCACCCCAATATCGTTGCACCGAGAAAGCGACCCTTCCACACGATTATTCCTGCCTTCTTGACCAAAAACGGCCAACCCACCATGGCCTATGGTGTGATGGGAGGCAATATGCAGGCTCAAGGGCACTTACAGCTTGCCATGTCAGTTGTTGACGATGCCTTAAGTCCCCAAGAGGCCTCTGACTGCCCGCGTTGGCGCATCAACGATGAGGGCAGGCTCACGGTTGAAGCGGCCCTGCCTGCGCAGGCTGTTGCGGACTTAAAGGCGAAAGGCCACGACCTGCTTGTTATGCCGGCTGACTCGACCGACTTTGGGAGCGCCCAAGCGATTGGGCGCATGAGTGAAATGCTTGCGGACGGGTATCGAAGTGGTTCGGATCACCGCCGCGATGGTCAGGCTGTGGGCTACTGAGGGGCAGGCTGTGGGCTACTCAGGGGCAGGCTGTGGGCTACTCAGGGCCACGCTATGGGCTACTGAGCTTCGACCATTTTTTGTAACTCACCCGATTGAAACATTTCCTGCATGATGTCAGATCCACCCACAAACTCGCCGTTGATATAGAGCTGTGGGATCGTGGGCCAGTTGGCGAATTCTTTCACGGCCTGTCTGACGTCATCGTCTTCAAGCACATTCACTGTGACAAGGTTTTTGACCCCGACAGTTTTTAAGATTTGAATGGCACGCCCCGAAAATCCGCATTGAGGGAACTGGGCTGTTCCTTTCATGAACAAGACATAGGGATTGTCTGCAACGGTTTTGGCGATGAAATCTTTGGCTTCCATGGGCTGATCCTGTATTCGACTAGCTTTGATTCTAGGCAGTTCCTGAAGACCACGTCAAACACGCGTCTTTTAGTTGATGGAGCAGGCCGGGCCTGGAAGGTCTTAAGGCAAAGCAACAAACCCTCGGATGACCCGCCAGATCGCTCGCGCTGTATACATGGTAAAGGCCTTGACGCTCGCCTAATGACCTAATCGCCTCGGCTTGCTGATAGCCATGTTCAATCAGCAAGAGGCCAGGGTCTTCGATGAGGCCCATAGCAGCCCGTTGCACAAAGCCCTCGATGATTTTTTGGATCGCTCCAAGCCCGTTGCCTTCGTCGCTCAAGGCAAGGCGTGGTTCAAAACGAAGATCACCCAGCTTCAAATGCGGGTCATCCATCGATAAATAGGGGGGATTGCTGAGTACCAGCGACAGACTTTCCAAGGGGACGGCTTCCCACCAGTCGCTGCGCTGAAATCGAATTTGCTGGTCAGGCGCGAGCAGATGTTGCGCGTTGCGACTGGCAAGTTCGAGTGCTTTGGGATTGATATCACAAGCCATCAAGCGTGCATCGGGACGGTGATGGGCAAGCGCAATGGCGATGGCGCCGCTACCTGTACCAAGATCAAGGGCAGCACCATGCCTGGGCAATAAGCGAATAGCCGCATGGACTAGCCATTCGGTCTCGGGCCTCGGTATTAAGACCTCTTGGTTGACCGCAAAGCTCAAGCCAAAAAACTCTCGCTTACCGACCAA
>VGHV01000537.1 GCA_016868095.1 Betaproteobacteria bacterium | reverse complement strand
AAGTGAACTGCAAAGCCAGACAATCCCCTTAAGAAGTCAGGGCTGCGATTCTTGAACGGATACCGCTATATCGTTTCACGGGCCTTGCGATCGCTTCAAACAGACTTGCTTCGCTTGCGATGATAGATACCGATTTTTTTGCGCGGCTGATGGCGGTGTAAAGCAAGGACTTATTCACAACCGGTGAAGTTTTGTTCGGCAAGACGAGGCAAATATGATCAAACTCAGAGCCCTGTGCTTTGTGCACTGTGAGTGCGAAAGACAGTTCATAGTCACTTAGTCTGCTTAGGCTTATTGCTTTGTCTGGCTCAAGCGCATCTGGAAAATAAACCACGGGATGGCCTTGAGTGTTTGCCATAACAATACCGATGTCGCCGTTAAAGCGACCTAAGTGATAGTCGTTTCGTAGCACCATGATGCATTGACCAGGATACCAAGTCCGATGCGCGGCATCGCCAACAAAGCGCTCGCGCTTTGCGTGGCCCCGAGCGCGTTGCTCCATTTGCACTGCCTCATTAACCAGTTGGTTCATGGCCTCAACGCCACGTGGACCATCCCGCTCCGCACATAGAATTTTATAACGTCTTAAACGATCAAACAGCGAAAAGAGATCTTGGCGGTCGGTGTCAAGCTGCTTGATGTAGTCGGCCATTGGCTCGAGCAATAATGCCTTTGCATACCCGCTAAGCGCAGGGAGCGTGTCGTCATGCCAGTTAATGTTTTGATAGCTTCCGGATTTCAAGCGTGCAATGAGCGTCTTTGCATCGCCCTGATTGATTAAGCCAATCAAGTCATCAATGTCCGAATGCTTGGCAAACCGATAATTGTGACGAAGCCAGATGACGTTATCGAGCAAGCCATCGGGGGGGGATTCGTGTTGATAAGAAGTGGCACTTATGCCAGTGATTTGCTCGAGTTGCTCACAGCAGGCAATGCTAAGACATGGTGATGCGCTAAGCTCGGCGAAAACAGCGCCCGCTTCGACCGCGGCGAGCTGATCCTTATCACCGAGTAAGACAATCCTTGCTGTACTTGGTACTGCTTCGATGAGTTGAACGGTCAGGGCAAGATCAAGCATCGAGGCTTCATCAACGATGAGTAGGTCGAGCGGGAGCGGATGATCGCGGTCGTAGTGAAATCGATCAGCATGGGAGCTCGCACCAAGTAATCGATGAACGGTGAAGGCCTCCTTGGGGAGTTCTAGTGTCGTACGAATGCCTTCGGCAACTGTGGAGCGTTCTGTTGTTTGGCCGATATCTTCGGCTGCCTTCGATAAAGCCTCAAGCATGCGGGAGGCCGCCTTACCGGTCGGTGCTGCAAGGCGAATACGGCACTGAGGATCCATGTACTTCGCACAAATGATTAGTTTTAAAACGCTTGTGGTCTTGCCGGTACCTGGTCCGCCACTGATCAAGGTGAATCCGCGGTTGATGGCAAGCGCGACTGCGAGCGCTTGCCAGTCTGGCTTAGCATCGCCTGCTTTAGGTTGCTGCGGAAACAAGCGCTGAAAAAAATCTTTTAACGACTGATCAATCGCCTGCTTTAGGTTGCTGCGGAAACAAGCGCTGAAAAAAATCTTTTAACGATTGATCAATCGCCTGCTTTGGTCCGGTGTAGGTTTGTAGGAGCCTTCTCGCTAGTCGCTCTTCATAATCGAAGTATCGATTGAGGTAAAAACGATCCTGCTCATCTATCACGAGAGGTCGTACTGGATCATGTGATGTACTGAGCATGTTGCTAGCAAAGAGTGCTTCACGCAAGGCCTCTAGGTCGCTCCGCCATTTGGCTTCAAGTGGGGGCTCGAGTGAGGGCTCTAGTGAGGCCTGGAGTCGGGGCTCGAGTGGGGTCTCCAGTTCTGCCTTCCCGCCATGAAGCAAATCGCCGAGCGGCA
>VGHV01000536.1 GCA_016868095.1 Betaproteobacteria bacterium | reverse complement strand
AAATCGAGGACTGAGGCTTGCACCGATGCGAGCATGTTGACGTTGATTTGCATCAAGGCCGTTCTGCGAAGCCGCCCGGTCGGTTTCGTCGATCCTAGGCGTTAGCTCGATGCGCAATCGCTCCCCATCGCGTTCAACCTCAAAGAGCATGGACTGATTCGGCGAGCGGCGAATCAAATCGATGAGCGCTTTTGCATCGCGAACTGCTTGCTCATTAACCCGTAGCAACCGGTCTCCTGCCTGTATACCCGCAGCCTCAGCGGCGCTTTGCGGCAAGACTTGCCCGATCGCTAATTCGAGCACCATGGGGCGCAGTCCCAGTGAGCGCGGGTTGAGCAAGTCGCCCGTATCAGCAGCGCCAGCTTGCTTGGCGAGTTCCTGCGAACTGACCTCAATCACACCGAGCTTTTCAAAAGCCAGTTCGACTTGGCCTGGCCGGGCTGCCCTTAGCGCCAGTTCGAGGTCCCGCCACGTTTGAATGGCTGTGTTGTTGACGGCAATCACCCGATCACCCGATTCGAGACCGCGGCTGGCAGCCCAGCTTGAGGGCTCTGGGCTATCAAGCAGTGAAGACACCTGCTCGGGTTGTTGCCAAACCAATGCCGCAAAAAGCAGCCATGCTAGTACGAGATTGGCAAGTGGACCGGCCACCGAAATCCACGCGCGGCGCCACGGCGACTGCGCTGCAAACGATTCGGCCTGATTAGGGTGCTGCTCTGAACGCTCACCAAGCATTTTGACGTAGCCACCGAGCGGAATCATGGCCAATCGATACTCGGTACCCCGCCACTGAACACTTGCAATGGCAGGCCCAAAACCAATCGAAAAGCTCAGTACTTTGACCCCGCATGACCGGGCGGCAAGAAAATGCCCTAGCTCGTGCACAAAGACGAGAAAAGTGATCGCGAGTAAAAAGTAAACAAGCGTCATGCAAACCCCAAGTCAAACCGCGTTAAGACCTCGTCAGCGATCGCCCTTGCTTGGCGATCCGTGTCAAGAATGGACTCGAGAGATCCGAGCTCGTCGGAGTTTGCCATCTTATCGAGTACCAACTCGACGCATGCGGCAATGTCAGTGAATTTACAGCGCCCCGCAAGAAAACCAGCAACTGCAACTTCATTGGCGGCATTCAACACGCAGGCTGCGTTGCCTCCGATTTTCATGGCTTCGATAGCCAGCCCTAAGGCTGGAAATCGATCGACATCTGGCTCCTCGAAGTCAAGCCTTCCAATACGAGCCAGCTCAAGCGGCTTAACCCCGCTTGAGATGCGATGGGCTGTCCCGGCGATCCAGCCAAGCACTTGAGCGATCGGTGTTCGCATATCGGGCTCACCGAGTTGGGCAATCACCGATCCGTCACGATATTGCACCATGGCATGCACAATGCTCTGGGGATGAATCAGTACATGAAGCTTACCGGGAGATATCGAAAAAAGTCGTTGCGCTTCAATAAGTTCCAAGCCTTTATTCATTAAAGTTGCGGAATCAACCGATATCTTTTGTCCCATGCTCCAGTTGGGATGCTTAACCGCTTCGCGTACGCTTGCACGCTCCATTTGCGCTTTGGTCCAGCATCGGAATGGACCTCCTGAGGCAGTTAAGGTAATTGACTCCACGCCGTATGCAGGGCTTTGTGCGAGATGTGAAATCGCATCTTGATGCTGATTTGGCAGCGCAGCGCATGGCAGGCATTGAAAGACAGCGTTGTGCTCACTATCGAGGGGTAGCAAGCGTGCACCGGACCGAGAGCAGCGTTCTGCTAAGAGCGACCCACTCATCACAAGTGCTTCTTTGTTGGCCAGCGCAATAATTTTTCCCGCGTCTGCGGCACTGAGCACTGAGGCAAGTCCAGCAGCGCCAACGATTGCTGCAACCACCACATCGACTTGCGGA
>VGHV01000535.1 GCA_016868095.1 Betaproteobacteria bacterium | reverse complement strand
GCCACGTCTTCTTTGACCTGTTCGACCGCTGATTGGTGAGCGACGAGAACGGCATCGGGCGTATCAATGATCAGTAAATCGCTAACACCCACCGTGACAACGGGCCTGTCTTGTGCGTAGACAAAGTTATCGTGGCTAGCACGAAGTGTATGTGCATTGCCCATGTAGCGATTACCTTGCGCGTCGGGCTCGCAGCTGATTTCTGCAACGGATTTCCAGCTGCCCACGTCGCTCCAAGCGCCTGAAAATGGAACCATGGCTACCTTGTCGTGTTTTTCAAGCACAGCGTAATCGATGCTGATACTTTGAGCATTTGAAAAACTATGACCTAAGCTTACATCGTTAAGCTCTGTTGGAGACGTGGTCAGTGCGTTGGCTTGTAAGTCCTTAGTCGATTCAACAAAGGCAAGATTGAGCTGCTCAAGCATCCCTGGGCAATGCATCTTCGCTGATTCAATCGCAGTGCCAGCACTGACAAGGAAGATGCCAGCATTCCAGAAGTGACCCCCTGCGAGCAGCATGTCCTGTGCTCGGTCAAGCGTTGGCTTTTCAACAAAGCCCTTGATGGGGTAGGCACAGTCGGGATGGCTGCCCGCTCTCATCGCTTCTTGCGCTGCTTCGCTATTTAAGGCGATGTAGCCATAGCCTGTGGCCGGAAAGCTCGGGACGACACCTGCAATAACCCACCAACCCTGCTTGGCTTTTTCGATGCCAGCCCGCACCGATCTTGCAAATGCCTCGGCATCAGGTATGAAGTTGTCGGCAGGTACCACAAGCATTAAGGCTTCGGGACCGGCGCGTCTTTCAAGCTCAATGGCTGCCGCAAGAATGGCAGGGGCTGTATTCCGACCGGCCGGCTCAAGCAGTAGCTTGCTTTCAAGCCCTGCTTGATTCATGGCATCACGCGCTAAAAAGCGATGCTCAGCAGCGGTAACAAGCGTAATAGGAGTTGCTACAGACGTTTGAAGTAATGGCTTAAGACGCTCAGCTGTCAGACTCAAGAGGCTTTTGCCTTGAATCATGGGTACAAACTGTTTTGGAAATTGCTGTCGGGATAAGGGCCACAGTCGTGTGCCTGAGCCGCCACATAAGATCACGGGATGTATGACAGGTTGACTAGTCATGAGGCTGATTTCCGAAAATAAGTACCCAAGTTTAATATCGGAAGCTTAATCGTTAGGTCGCAAGCGCAAGCTGATTGTCAAAAGCTTGAGACCGAGGCCGCTGCGCCCTGTGGCGCGAGGGAATCATGATGAGTGGAGAACATCCAAACGACTGTCCCGATGCCGAGCAAACACTTAAAGGCTTGGCAAATGCCATTCGCAAAAGATTGGCTTCGGATGCGAGCAAGTGTGACTTTATCGGCATACATAGCGGTGGTGCCTGGGTGGCACGCAGACTTTATGAGGATTTTCAGAAAAGTTTGTCACCAGAGCGCATGGGTGGCCTTGGATTTCTTTCAAGTGCTTACCACCGCGATGACTACGGCCATAATGCCCAGCGCCGTGGATTGAGCGCTATTGCCAAGGGTGCAACCGATCTGCCCTTTGACATTACCGGCGCTCATGTCATCTTGGTTGATGATGTGCTCTACACGGGGCGGACGATCCGAGCGGCGCTAAATGAACTTTTTGACTATGGCCGACCCGCAAGTGTTGAACTTGCCGTTTTGATTGACCGCGGCGGTCGGGAGTTGCCGGTTCATGCTGATTATGTTGGGGCAAGCATCAAACTTGGGCCTCGGGAAGCGATTGTGTTGGCACAGGATCATGAAAGCCGATTCACGCTTTCAATCACAGGTGCGTAAGTTGCGCACGCTTGCATCAATTTCTGGTTTAATCGCTCCTCAGTCGAACGATTGAATCAATGCCCCATCCTCAACTTAGCGCAAACGGTGAACTCAAACACCTTCTCACCATCGAG
>VGHV01000534.1 GCA_016868095.1 Betaproteobacteria bacterium | reverse complement strand
CGCTGAACGCCGCGAACCTGGCGTATTTGAGTTTCGATGGCTTCGGTCACTTCCTTGAGAACTTTTAAATCCTCACCAGAGACTTTCACGACGATTTGCCCGTCAATTTGCGATATTGATTCAAGAACGTTATCACGAATAGGCATTGAGAAGGTCGGCTCCATACCAGGAAGTGCAGATACGGCTCTTTCCATTTCTAAGATCAGTTGCTCGCGACTTAATCCCTGACGCCAGCTCTCGGGTGGTTTTAAGTCGACGAAAACCTCCGCCATACTGATCGTTTTTGGATCGGTGCCATCTTCTGGTTGTCCGGCTTTTGATACGGTTGTCCGAACTTCTGGGATTAATAACAGCGTGCTTCGCACTTCCTGGAGGATTCTTGTCGCTTCAGGATTTGAAACGCTTGAAGGTAATCGCAGATTTACCCAAATCGTCCCTTCGTTAAGCTCTGGTAAGAACTCGGTGCCCAATCGGGTGGCTACCAGACAGGACCCTGCGAATGCCGCAAGTGCGAGCCCGACAACAATTTTTCGTTGTTGGAGTGCCCAATCGAGCACGGGGCTGTAAAGTGCTTTGCACTGCTTGACCAGCTTGTTGTCATCATGCGGAAGGCCACGCCTCAGCATCCAGTGAGCAAGCAGGGGAACCAGCGTCAGCGAGACGATGAGCGCACCGATCAGCGCTGCGGTCACCGATAAGGCCATGGGTTGGAAGATCCGGCCTTCATGTCGTTGCAAGGCAAAAATTGGAATGTGTGCCGCGATAATAATCAGCATGGAAAAAAGTGTTGGTCTGCCTACTTCATGTGTAGCCTGTGCGATCGCCTCGCGGCGTTCTTCATCGCTCATATTTTCACCTCGCATCGCCAGCCGGTGCATAATATTTTCGATCACGATGACCGCACCGTCGACGATAATTCCGAAGTCCATCGCGCCAAGGCTCAGCAGATTGGCGGGCACGCCCATGATTTTTAAGCCGAGAAAGGTGGCGAGTAAAGCGAGCGGAATCACGACCACAACCGCCAGACTAGCGCGTAAATTAGACAAGAAAATGTAGAGCACCAGTGAGACGAGTATGGCGCCCTCAAGGAGATTCCGAAACACTGTCTTGAGTGTTTTGTCCATCAGCCATGTACGGTCGTAAAAGGGCTCAATTTGCACGCCCTCAGGTAGTCCTCGCTCGTTGAGTTCAGTAATTTTCTGCTTAACCGATGCGAGAATAACACTCGGGTTCTCGCCGCGACGCATAATATTAACGCCTGTAACGATATCGTCATCATAATCTTGCCCTACTGTTCTAAGTCTTGGCAGTGCGCCAACATGAATCTCAGCCAGATCACGAATCAGTATCGGTGTCCCTCCGGGGCGTGTTGCGACAACAATTTGACCGATTTCCTCTGCAGAACTTAGCAAGCCAATACCTCGGATGGCATATTGCTGGGTTCCTTGCGCAACATAACTTCCCCCTGCATTCGAATTCCCACGGGCAAGGGCCTCTTGAAGGTTCTGATAGGTAAGGCGGTGCGCTCTCAGCTTTTCAGTATCGGGTCTGAGCTCATATTGCTTGATGAAACCACCCATGGATACCACGTCGGCAACTCCTGGAACTTGCCTGAGACTGCGCTCGACAGCCCAATCTTGCAGCGTTCGTAAGTCAGTTGTTGAGCGTCCGTCACCGCGCAATCGATAGCGCATAATTTCGCCCACTGGTGTTGCGATCGGGGCCATGCGAATCTCAACGCCATCTGGTAGTGGCAAACCCCGCAAGCGCTCGGCGACTTGTTGACGTGAGGTATGAATTTCTGCATCGTCATCATAGGTAATGACCGTGAACGAAAGACCGAATTGGGTGTGAGAAAAAACCCTTACCGCGTGGGGTAAACCCGATAGCGCTACCTCAATTTGGAGACTGACCTGTTTTTCAACTTCTTCCGCT
>VGHV01000533.1 GCA_016868095.1 Betaproteobacteria bacterium | reverse complement strand
GTTTATTATTTGGGGCTCAGCCTGGGCATTACTTTTCCTTTAAATATTTTGATTGGTATTCCGTTTTATACTTTCACCGCAAAAATATGCGAAGCATTGCTTTAGACCCATAGCTTCTTTATAGTCCGGTTTCGCCGAGTTTGTCGAAGAGAAAAAGATGGACAAAAAGTATTTCAACTTCATGGCTAGAGCATGCACGCGTCGCTCGGCCTTGGCTACAGGCACCGGTCTGCTTCTTGCTGGTTTCGGTGGCAGCAGACCTGTTTTAGCCCAGCAAGCCACTGAGCCTTTGAAGATCAAAGGACAGGTCAAGGTCGACGGCAAGCGTGCCGAAGCAAGTCAGCAGGTCAGAGCTGGACAGGAAGTGAGCGTATCGCCTGGAGGCAGCGCAGCATTTGCTGTAGGTAATGACGCATTCATCGTGAAGGGGTAAGAACGCGGCGCACGCCTTCAGATTGAGGGTAAGGGGTCGACGGTCGATCAACTCCGCCTCGTGAGTGGCGGCTTAGTTGCAACCTTTGGAAAAGGCCCTGAAAGGAAGATCGTTACCACCAGCGCTACCATCGGTATTCGAGGTACGGGTTGCTATGTGGAGTCACAACTGCACCGTAGTTACATTTGTTATTGCTATGGACAGTTCGCCTTTACTTCACGTGATGATCAGTCAGTTCAGGAAGACTTTGAGGCAAGCTACCACGATGCAGGGCGCTTTATGCTTCGCTGGCCTCGCCCTAGGATTGTTCCAGCGGGTGGACTGGGGCATGACGACGACGATCTCATCTTGGCTGAATCTTTGGTGGGTCGAAAGCCGCCTTTCGTGAAGACTTGAAGCTTCTTCGGCTGCTTGCGCGCTACGTCGGTGCCGCAAGGCCCTTTTCTTTACTTGTCCTTGCGACAGTTTATGTCATCGTTGCCTGCCATGTCTTGCAAATCGTTCCTAATGGCCTGCTTCAAGTCCTAGAAGGTTATGTTTATAACCAGCGTGTTCGGCTTCTACCACCGAAGCCCCAGATTGATCCTGTTGTCATTGTTGATATTGGTGAGGCAAGTCTGGCACAACTCGGGCGCTGGCCCTGGACAAGGTTCCGACTTGCAGCGCTGATTGATCAATTATTTGATCAGTATCAAATTCATACCCTGGGGCTTGACGTTCTGCTTGCAGAACCCGAGTCAGAACCTGCAGATGCAGCGCTAGCTGCTGCGATCGAAGGACGTCGCGTCGTAGCGGCTTATCATTTTGCTTATCCATCAAAAGGATTGGCTGCTAGTCCATTACAAGCTGCTGGCGCACCGCAAGGGGCGGCGCTGCCATCTCTAGCTAAGGACCAACTTCTCTCGAGCACGCTGCCTGAGTCCGACTTATCGCTGGAGGTTTTACGTGATCGTTATAGCTTTCCAGTACAGGCAAAGTCATCGCCTGGCATTCTCGAGCGTTTCCTGCAGGTTTCTGCTGATGCGGGCCACATCAATCCGCAACTCGATGATGACGGGGTTACCCGCAAGGTCCCCGCGCTAGTGAGCTATGGCCAAGGTTTATACACAAGCCTTTCTATTGCCGTAGTTCGAACAGCCATTGGCGGCGCTGCGATGCAAGCCGATCAAATTAATCAGCGTGTACCAGGCGCTGCCATTGAATGGATTGAATTAGTCAATCCGAAGCAGTCGGTCTGGATTCCGGTTGATCGTGAGTTAATGATGCAAATCCCTTTTAAGGGGCCGCCTGGCAGTTTTCGCTATGTGTCAGCTGTTGATGTGCTCAAAGGTCAAGCGGATCCTGCCCTGCTTAAGGACAAGATTATTTTATTGGGAACCTCGGCATCAGGTCTTTTTGATCTTCGAAATACGCCAGTTTCAACTGTATTTCCAGGTGTGGAAATACATGCTAACGCGGTATCGGCTATCTTGAATCAGCAATTGCTGCAAAAGCCCGCTTGGACTGAT
>VGHV01000532.1 GCA_016868095.1 Betaproteobacteria bacterium | reverse complement strand
CCGGAAAGCTCAAAGGGCTTGGCTTGAATCCCATAAAGTTGGCAGTAAACCGGATAAAAGCTGTAACTGATTGCCGGGTAAGCACAACCGCCCGGTTGGCCCATCAGGGCTTGAAACAAGAAGGCGAGCACTTCATCGGAACCGTTACCCACAAAAATCTCTTCGGGCTTGATGCGGTAGCTATGTGCAAGCTTTTGCTTTAAGGCCGTGGTTGAGGGATCTGGGTAAAGCCTAAGTGAGTCATCCAAAACCTTGCGCATGGCCTCTATGGCCTTTGCCGATGGCGGATAAGGATTTTCGTTGGTGTTGAGTTTGATCAAGCCCTCAAGCCGCGGTTGTTCGCCGGGTACGTAGGGTGTTAGAGACGATAAGAAGGGGTTCCAGAAGCGCTTCATAATTCCGAATGTATCATTGGGGCCATGCGTAAAGCCGAGGTCAGCCGAAATACGGCAGAAACCCAGATTAGCGTGGCCTTAAACCTTGATGGTCATGGCGAGCGTTCCTTTGAGACTGGGCTGCCTTTTCTCGATCATATGCTCGATCAAATTGCTCGGCACGGCATGGTTGACCTGAGGGTCAAGGCTATTGGTGATTTGCACATCGATGCACACCACACGGTTGAAGATATTGGTATCACGATCGGTCAGGCCTTTGCGCAGGCGATCGGAGACAAATCAGGCATTTACCGATATGGCCACGCCTATGTGCCGCTCGATGAGGCGCTGTCCAGGGTTGTGTTGGATCTCTCAGGAAGACCTGGCCTTGAATTTCATTGCAAGTTCGTTCGTGGCACGGTCGGTAATTTCGATCTCGATTTAGTCCACGAATTTTTTCAGGGCTTTGTGAATCACGCCATGGTCACATTGCATGTTGATAATTTGCGTGGTGAAAATGCACATCATCAGTGTGAGACGATTTTTAAAGCCTTTGGTCGGGCCCTTCGCATGGCAGTCAGCCTCGACGATCGAAGCTCAGGGCGTATCCCATCGACCAAGGAAGTCCTTTAATCCAAGCGGTTTTGCGCTGAGGCAAGCAGGTATTTTCGTTTACAGCCTATAAGAATATTGCCCTTGTTGAAAGCCTTATGAAGAGCATCGTGGTTGTCGATTACGGAATGGGCAATTTGCGCTCGGTTGCCAAAGCCCTTGAGCATGTGGCGCCTCAACATCGAATCATGGTGAGCGATGAGCCGCAAGCGATTGATCATTGCGATCGGCTGGTGTTGCCGGGTCAGGGCGCGATGCCCGACTGCATGCGCAAGCTTAAGGCTTCGGGACTGCTTGAGAGCTTATTGAGGGCGGCCGAGACAAAGCCCTTGTTGGGCGTTTGTATTGGCGAGCAAATGCTCTTTGAACGCAGCGAGGAAGGGCCTAGTGAAGGACTCGGGCTTTTGACCGGTGCTGTGTTGCGCTTTGATGCCAGGGCTGGGCTCAAGATCCCGCATATGGGCTGGAATCGTGTTTGGCCGAGCGAAAGCTTTATCGGGCATCCGTTATGGCAGGGCATTGAAGCAGGCAGCTATTTTTATTTTGTTCACAGCTACTATGTCCAAGCGTCTGATTCTTCCCACATTGCTGCATCGACAGAATATGGCATTCGCTTCACTTCGGCGGTTTCGAGCCATAATATTTTCGCAACCCAGTTTCACCCGGAAAAAAGCGCCGAGCACGGCTTGCGCCTTTATGAAAACTTTGTTCGCTGGGACCCCTGACCTTTTCTCCAAACGACTATGTTGCTGATACCTGCTATCGACCTTAAGGACGGTCGTTGCGTGCGCTTGCGTCAAGGCGATATGAACGACGCAACCGTGTTTTCCAACGACCCCGCGGCTATGGCCCGACATTGGATAGAAGCCGGTGCCGAACGCCTGCACTTGGTCGACTTAAACGGCGCAGTCGCCGGTAAGCCGGTCAATGAAGCTGCGATTCGAAGCATTGTGCG
>VGHV01000531.1 GCA_016868095.1 Betaproteobacteria bacterium | reverse complement strand
TGGACGGTGAGGCAGTCAGTGTCGTCTGGCGAGAAACACTTTGAGGCTTGCGATGGGCGCACTCGGATTGACGACAAGCAGTTATTTTTTTAAAGCTTATGCTTGTCTTGGGCTTGTATTAAATCTGTCATATAAGGTCTGAATCATCCGGTCCTGCGGCTTAAACCCCATGTTTTGCATACCCATTTTTAAGGAAATATTTTCTTGGCGCTAAGGCCTCAATCCAGGTCTTACTTTTTGCCCTCCCGTACTTCGGTTGCGGGTCAGGCCAAAAAGGCCTTGCTGCTTTCGCTCAAAGCAGCAAGCAATGAGGACAAAGCAGGCTCAAGCTCGCTGACATCAGGGAATGGTGCTCAGGTGATCAAGCTCTACCTACATCCAAGAGACGCGCGTTTGCTGGGATTTAAGCCTATGCCGCTTGCTGGTGTTGAACGAGTCAACGCCCTTCGAAGTCAGCTTGAGGGATCATTGCTTGAGGATTTAGATCGATTGGTTCTGGCATGTCGATTCGAGCGAGATCAGTGGTATGCGGCATTAAGTGATAAATCATGGATCGAAGCTTTGGTGATCGAAGCTCGATCGCTTGGTTTAAAGCTTGAGGGTGTTTGGCCTGCCCAATGTCTATTTGATTTTGGAGACATGGCGCAAACGGATAAGCCATCGGAAGCTCGGGAGCATAGCAACCTCGACCTCCACTGGCCGCCGGCCCGAGGGAAAGGCGAGGCATTAACGAGCGTTCGTCAATGGCCTGACAAGGCATCAAAAAATGAACAAGGTTTGAATTTACTTGAGGCCTTGGTATTGGGTGATGAAAAAAATGCTTGGGCTGCGACTTCAGCTGATTCAGCGGGTATAGCTCGAAGATTCGCACTACTTTTTGCACAAGCCCGTTGGGCCTTGAGTCACTCACCGAAGGGCAGCTTGCGACGACCCATGACGCTGGGTCTGGCATGCATGGCTGTGGCGGGCATTGGTTTACAAATCGACACCTGGACACTGCAAAGCCGCGTTGAAGAAGCTGAAGCAGAGCTTGGTCGCTTGTTCAAAGAGACGATGCCCAATCAGACGGTCATGGTTGATCCGGTGTTGCAGCTGCAGCGTGCCCTTGATCAGCGCCGGCAGTCACCCTTTGTCGGATCTGGCAAAGCCATGGATATGGATCCTATTGAGGGCATGCTTCTTGTGCAGCGGGCGCTTTCGCGTGCTGCGGGCGCAAGCGCCGCCGATGCTGTTCAAATGATCGAATGGCGTACCGGCCCATCGGGCGCGATGCTGAGCCTGCGCTACAACGCTTCAGCGGTCGATCAACAAAGTCTGCGGCCTATTGTGCAAGATCTTGCATCGAAAGCTGGTTGGTCGGTGCAATGGGGTACGGCTCAGGAAGGTTTGATGCAATGGCAGGCACGATCAAGGCAGGGTTATGGTTCCTAGTCAGCTGCAAGGGCTTGCCCACTGGTTCCAATCGCTTGAACAACGCGAGCGTCGCCTGATTGGCTTTGCCCTTTGCGTGCTACTTCCTGCAGTCTTACTTTTGGCATGGGTGGAACCGATGCTCGCATCGAGGCAGGCCTTGCATGAGCGCTTGGATCGACTTGAGCGCGAGCGGGCGCAGATGCAAGCCTTAGCCCAAGCGTGGCGAAGTCTCGATCAACAGCTTCCGCAGGCAAAGCGACAAGATCTAGAAGCGAGAATTTTGGCAAGCCTGAAGGTAAGAGCTGATCTGGATAGTATTACAGTAAAAGTGTTAGATCAACGATCTATTGTGATTGAGGCGGCAGCGGTGCCACGAATGCCGTTTATGGCTTGGCTTGTTGAGGTCAGACGCGAAACACAAACTCAATGGTCAGAATTTCGCATCGAGCGGGCTGCGCAAAGTGAGCAATTAAAGATCCGGATTCGCTTTGTTGAAGCGGCTGGAAGCACATCATGATTATTGTTATCTTATTGAT
>VGHV01000530.1 GCA_016868095.1 Betaproteobacteria bacterium | reverse complement strand
TCCAAGAGGGCTCAAACTGGGAAGCAGCGATGAGTGCGGCACATTTCAAGCTCAATCAGTTGCTTGCCATTGTCGATTTCAACAAGGTCCAACAAAGTGGCGATGTAGCCACGATGATGCAACTCGAGCCGCTTGATGCAAAGTGGTCCTCATTCGGATGGGCGGTCAAACGCATTGACGGCCATGACATGGGAGCGATTGTTGACGCGCTTAACGCATTTCCTTGGGGGGGCGATAAACCCTGCGTGCTTATTGCCGACACGGTGAAAGGAAAGGGTTTGAGCTTCGCTGAACATCGCTACGAGTGGCATAGCAATAACGTCACTGAAGCGATTTATCAGCAAGCAATCAATGAATTGGAGCGAAGCCATGTCAGCGCATAAACCTAAGGGTCCTGACTTGGTTCACGCTGAATCGGCGCAAACAAGGGTCAAGGCTCCTCGAGCCGAGCGCTTTGCAGGCCAAAGCCGCCTTGCTTTCGGCGCTGCAGTTCACGATTTGGCGCTAGCCGATGAGGCGGTCTACGCCATATCGGCTGACACGCTTGACCTTATCGGATTTAGACTGCTACAACAATCATTACCAGAACGGGTTATTGAATGCGGTATTGCCGAGCAAAACGCCATGGGTATTGCCAGTGGTCTTGCGAGCACTGGCTTGAGACCCTTTCTTGGAGGCTATGCACCTTTTATTACGGCACGATCGATGGAGCAGCTTCGAAACGATGTGTCGTACGCTCAACAGCGGGTTGTGATTGGTGGGGCTGCAAGTGGCATCAGTCTCGGTGTTGCGGGTGGCACCCATCATGCGCTCGAAGATCTTGCCATCATGCAATGCCTGCCTCATATGACAGCCGTTGTGCCAGCAGATCCTCTGCAGGCTTATTGGGCTGTGATGGCTTCCAACGAAGTCGATGGCCCCATGTATATCCGCTTGGGCGGACGGGTGCAAGAAATAGAACTTCCTGCGAACCAGGGCACGCCATGGCAGATCGGCAAGGCGCAAACCCTGCGTGAAGGTAGTGACCTCAGCGTGATTGCCTGTGGCGTTATGGTGCAAAAGGCGCTTGACGCAGCAAGACAGCTTGAGCTTCAAGGCCTGAGTCTGCGTGTTATCAATATGCATACGATTAAGCCACTTGATTTGCAGGCGATCGAGCGTGCAGCCATCGAAACAGGTGGCATAGTGACCGCTGAAGAACATCGCCTAAGTGGCGGCCTCGGAAGCGCGGTGGCTCAGTGGCTCGCCTGCCATCTGCCGACCAGGATGCGCATGATCGGGATGCCTGATCAATATGCCATGGTCGGTCCAACCGAGCCGCTTCGCGAGCACTATGGCTTGAGTGCCAAGGCCATTGAGATCGCTTGTTTAAACTTGTTAAAGGATAGGGAATGAGGACCGAATGTTCTGACTTGGAATGGAAGTTGCGTTGTGATCTGGCGGCTTGTTATCGCTTAATCGCATTACATGGCTGGGATGATTTAGTGTTCACCCACATTTCGGCTCGCATCCCAGAAACTGATCATCATTTTTTGATCAATCCCTATGGCATGATGTTTGAAGAAATCACAGCATCAAGTCTTGTCAAGGTTGATATGACAGGCCAGCCCGTCGGGCCGAGCGCTTATCCAGTGAATCCGGCAGGCTTCGTCATCCATTCAGCGATCCATGCCGCACGCGACGATGTGATCTGCGTATTGCATACCCACACAACGGCTGGCGTTGCAGTTGCCGCGCAAACCCAGGGTCTGCTGGCAATTTCTCAGCAGGCCTCGGTCATTTTGCCGATGCTCGCTTACCATGACTATGAAGGGCTCGCCGTTCGCGACGATGAGAAAAAGCGATTGCAGGCCAATTTGGGCTCAAAGCAAGCGATGATTCTGAGAAATCACGGCTTATTAACCGTTGGCAGCAGTATGGCCGCGGCCTTTTTGCTGATGTTTACCTTAGAGCGTGC
>VGHV01000529.1 GCA_016868095.1 Betaproteobacteria bacterium | reverse complement strand
TGGTGGCAGGCTCGACATGCCTCATAAACAAGATCATGCGCTTGCTGGCGTCCGAGATAAGGTGCCAAACCCATCATCACTGCCTCTGCGACAATTAAGCCCTTTGTAAGATCTAGATTTTGACGCATACGTTTGCTGTCAACCTCAAGACCTTCGAGCATGAAGGCTGCCTGGTGTAAGGCACCGGCACTTAGCATAAAGCTTTGCGGAATCGCAATCCACTCTACATGCCACGGCCCGGTTGCTCGCTCTAAATCCTGAACCATTGCATCGAGCATCAGACCCGAATGCTGACGAACGGCTTTCGCAGCGGCGAGCATTAACTCGCTGCTGATGGGATTGCGCTTTTGCGGCATCGTACTACTAGCGCCACGACCTTTCACAAAGGGCTCTGCTAGCTCAGCTACTTCGGTCGATGCCATCAAGATCACATCCAGAGCGATCTTCCCAAGACTAGCGGTGAGAAGCCCTAGCCAGTTCACCACTTCACCCAAATTATCCCGAGCCACATGCCATGGCGTAGTAGGGACCCCAAGCGAAAGCTCCTCCATCAGCGCTTCATGCACCATCAAGCCTTTGCTGCCAAGCGACGCAAGCGTTCCAGCAGCACCGGCAAACTGGCCCACCAATAGTCTGGGCTTGAGCTCTTGTAAGCGCTGGTGCTGTCGGTCAAGCATGCCAAGCCAAATGGCTGCCTTCAAACCGAAGCTCACCGGCAAGGCTTGTTGGAGGTGGGTACGACCTGCCATCACGGTATCACGATGTTCGCTAGCAAGCTTTTGAAGCGCTATTCGTACCTTTTTCAAATCGCGCTCTAATATTTGAATCGCCTCGCGCAATTGCAAAACCAGGGCGCTATCCATAATGTCCTGGGTTGTTGCCCCCCAGTGCACATAACGACCCGCATCGCCACACATAGGGACCAATTGGTGCACCAAAGGCAGAATCGGATAGCCGACCACCTCGGTCTCTGACTTCATCCGCTGCCAATCGATGAGCTCCAACTTGCAGCAATTTGCAATGGTTCGCGCAGCCTCAAGAGGAATGATCCCGCACTTGGCTTGCGCTGCTGAAAGCGCAACTTCGACCTCGATGCAATAGTGCATGGCACGCTCATCGGAGAAGACAGCGCGCATGGCAGGCGTTCCGAAGCTATCCTTAAAAAGCATTGAATCCAGCACCGTGCTGGCACTTTGCAGGCTTATCATGTGCCTTACTCCACCCCATTTGATCAAGACTGATGAATAACACGTTCTTATCGCGCCGGGCGATGCTAAGCAACATGACTGTTTCAATGTTTGCTGCTTTGAAGGCTGAACCAGCACAAGCTGCACCGCCTAAGCCCTGGGTTGATTTGCAAGGCCATCGAGGCGCAGCCGGTCTGCTGCCTGAAAACACCATACCTTCATTTGCCAAGGCTGTTGAGATCGGCGTTCATACACTCGAACTTGATGTGGTGATGACCAAAGATGATGTGATGGTCATAAGCCACGATCCGGATTTAAATCCGGACATTACCCGCGGGCCGGACGGCAACTTCCTCGATCGCCGAGGACCGCGAATCATCGATCTGACTTACGAGCAATTGCAGCAATATCAGGTCGGTGCACTACGACCCAACTCACGCTATGCATCAAGATTTCCCGAACAGGTGGCGATCGAACAGCTAAGAATCCCAAAACTTTCAGATCTTTTCGATTGGGTCAGCAAGCTAGGTAGCGAGCATATCCGCTTTGCCATCGAAACCAAGATTTCCCCACTTAGGCCTTCTTATACGGCCTCGCCTGAGCATGTTGTTGGCCATTTGCTGGACCTTATTAGGCAATACCGTTTAGAGCAACGCGTGCAGGTGCTTTCTTTTGATTGGCGAAGCCTACAACTGATTCAAAGACAATCGCCAGGCATGGAAACCGTTTATTTGAGTACGGCTTACCCTTCGATAAATAATATCGAGCCCGGCGATG
>VGHV01000528.1 GCA_016868095.1 Betaproteobacteria bacterium | reverse complement strand
AAAATCTGGCTATCCGTAAATCTTGACTTTCTCATGTAGAACCTCTTCCTTTGGAAAAAATTCTACTTCTAATCCCCTTGGTTCTAGGGGAGGATTACCACCGGATTGGCGCAAAAAGTTCTCGAACTAATGCAAACCTACCAGATCACCGACTGGCAGTTCTTGCTGATCGTCAATTTGCTTCTCATTGTTCTTGGCATGTTTTTGGAAGTTTTCTCGATTTTGCTGATTGTTGTTCCTATTGTTTTGCCCCTACTTGAGCCGCTGAAGATCGATCCAATTCACTTCGGTGTGATGTTGGTGATCAACATGGAATTGGCTTTAATGTCGCCGCCGGTTGGGCTTAATCTCTTTGTGATCAGTAATATTTCCCGCATACCGCTTGCCGAAGTCTTGAAGGGAACTGTCCCCTTTTTCATGATCATGCTTGGTATGTTGTTTTTGGTCACATATGTGCCCATCATCTCGACTTGGCTTCCCACGAGGTTAATGGGTTAGGCGACTTGTTCGGTTGCGCTGGTAAACCTCGTTAATTGGTTGGGCAGTATGAGCGAGTTTATTGCTTATATTCTGCTAATTTGCCATTTCATGGCAAGCCAGGCCCCGAGTGCAATGGCGGGAAGACTGATGGCAGCGCCAACAGCAAGTAGCGATGCGGCGCTTAGTCCCTGGCCAACGGTGCAGCCAAACGCGGTGACACCGCCAACACCCATCAGGGTCGCACCGATCAAATGCATACGCGTGTCCTCAAGGCCTGCAAAGCCTTCAAGCCGAAAGCGTCCACTGAAGATCGAATCAAGGAAGGCGCCTAATACCATACCAAAAACTGAAACAATCCCCAAGGTGAGTGTTTTGCTTTTATCGCTGAAAAGAATCAGATAGTCGATGGTGTAGGCTATCGGTGCAACGAAGCTAAACGATTCGGGACCGCGCGAATGGGTCGCTACAAAGCCCTCTTTCAAGGTATTGGGGTCTTCGTCGATATAACCAAGCGATGCCGACACGAACCACATCGTTGCAATCATTGCGCCAGTCAATAGGCCGCTCAATAGTTGGGATTTGCTTTGATCAGACGGTCTTCCCAAGAAAGCGATCAACCCCATCAGAAGACCGCACACACCGCAGGCGATCAAGACACGCTCCCAAGGTCCTGCTTTACTGCCAAAAATGAGTCGCGGTAGATCTTGTGCAACACCGAGTTCAATAACCTGGGTCTCTATCAGACTCACCCTTGGGATCGCGAGTAAGCCGCGCATGGTGATGTAGGCTGCCAAACCCATCACGATGACAACGACAAGTGCTTTGAGTGAACCGCTGCCCAAGCGAATCAGTGCCTTGCTGCCACAGCCTGACGCAAGCACCATACCGAAGCCGAACAAAATCCCGCCCACGAGGTGACTGAGCCAGGGCAGTTTAGGCGTGAGGTAAAAAGACGCTTCAATATGAATATGTTGGTGAGCCCACATGATTTGGGTGAGCAAGATGGCACTTAGCAAAGCAGCAAGCCACTGTCGCAAACGTCCGAAATCGGACATGTTGAACCAATCGCTTAGCGCACCCATGGTGCAAAAGTGATAACGGTTCATCAACACACCCAGCGCTACACTGACTAAAGCGGCAGCCCCGAGCACAAGGGCATTGGCTGCCTCGTTCACTTCAGCTTGCTAAGGCGTTCTTTCGCCACGACCGCAGCATTGCTCTCTGGGTGGCGATCGACGACGTTTTGAAGCGTTTTTTTCGCGGCGGCGCGCTCACCGGCGTCTGCTTGTGACAGTCCCAAATTTAGCCGCGCATCGGCCGCACGCGGATGTTCGGCATAAGTCTTCAAAAAGGCCGTGAAACTGGTGATCGCACCCTTAAATTCGCGCTGTGCGTAGTTGGCACTGCCAAACCAAAAAACCAGGCTTGGCATATAGGCCGAGTCTGGGAAACGATCCATCATGCTGCGCAACTGGGCGGCCGATTGTTTGAAC
>VGHV01000527.1 GCA_016868095.1 Betaproteobacteria bacterium | reverse complement strand
AGCTTTGGGCGCTTGCATGTGCTGGCGAGAACGGTGTGTATGCCATGCTTGAGGTGTTGCGTGATGAATTGGATCGCGCGATGGGTTTGTGCGGTTTGGAAGACATCGCCGCTATCAGCAAAGCGAGCCCGATTCTTGCCAGGGCAGATCTGATTTGACCCGGTTGCCCGTTCTAAAGTCCGAGGTCCGAGCGGCTCATTCTCAAGTCCTAGTCGCGCATGCTTAACTTTGGGTCCTTTTCAGACACCCTTGGGTTTTCTTAAAGATGCAAGTCGATCGGCGCTTGTAATTTGCACTTTACGGCTGACCCCCTCGCGAAGAAAGGTTAGCTCAACACGGCTGCCTGCCGGCCCCTTGGACCAAAGGCGGCGGTAAAAGTCGCTCAATCCAGTGATCGCGGTGTTATCGAGCGCAAGAATCCGGTCGCCGCGCTGTAAACCAGCAAGAGCTGCTGGACCATCAGGACTGAGTCGCTGGATTTGCAGGCCGCCATCAGGGTGCTCCTGGCTGTGGATACCAAGCCAGGCTTGCGCTGGGCCGCTACGCCGACCGTTGGCGAGAAGGTCGTCCAGAATCGGTTTTAACAAATTAATCGGTAAATATAGATTGCCTGGCCGAGGATTAAAGCCACCGGTTGCATCGGCCACGACGAGCGAGCCAATGCCAATCAAGGCACCGTCATCGTCAAAAAGTCCGGCACCGCTCCAATTATTAACCGCAGGTATGGTCATCAAGGGCGCATCAACCAGGTATTCCCAATTGCCGGCATAAGGCTTGCGCGAAACCAGGAAAAGTTCGGTCAGCTCTTTTTCACTTTGGCCCAGCGTGAGTAAGCGTCGTGGAAGTTTCAGGCCATCGGAATCGCCCATGCGAACGGCTTGCAACTTTAAGGGCACCAGGGTTTTGACAAGGCCAAAGCCGCTTGCGGGGTCGTAGGCTGCTACGTTTGCTGGTAGGCGTCGTTGTTGATGGTCGAGCACATCGATGTCTTCAGCCTCAATGAGTAAATAGCCCACGGTCAAGATGAGGTTCTCGCCAATCACCACACCTGTGCCAATGCGTTGCGGGCCTAAACTTCGGCTGCTTGGCGACTCGGGGTCGGCACTCACTTGAAGTGCAACAACCGATTGCATGATTTGCTCAGTGATGTCTCGGCTTTGCGCTTGCGCAGAAGTTGCGTGCCAACACAAGATCATGAGTAAGGCCAACAACACTACAAAGGCCGTCTGATGTACCTGAGCCTTCGGCCTAGCTGCCAAGGCCGCGATGGCGTTTGTTTGCTTGAGATCAGAATAGAAGATCGGATGCTTCATGGTTGGGCTCAATAACCAAATGACTGCTTGAATCCAAGAAAGGATTCGGCAAAGGGTTGACCGCAAGCCCCCGTTAGGGGGCAATGAAGCTCAAGATAGGGCATCTTGAAATGAAATGGAAGCTTGTCCCCCTTGAATCGTCGTAGTTAATGAGCATCGGGGCCACTCGGCGTTTTGCTTTCGCTATGCTTTGAGTTAGCGCCAAAAAGGTGTGTCTATTAAAGGGAGATTTCATGAGTACAAACCAAGCAGTTATAGAGGCGCTAGAGGCAGCAGAGGCGGCTCGCTGTGATGCGCTGCTTAAGCAGCAAATCGATGCGCTTGAAGGTCTAATTGGCGATGATTTGCACTATGTGCATTCTTCAGCCACGGCGGAGGATAAAGCGCTTTACCTTGCTCGACTCCGTGATAAATATTATATCTATCACGGTTTGCAAAGTCTGGCCCGCGATTGGCGTGTATTTAATGATCTTGCACTTTGTAACGGTGATATCGCCATCGAAGTCGAAGTCAAAGGCGCGCGTAAGCACATCAAAAGCCGATACTTGCAAGTCTGGGCCAAGCGTGCCGCGGGATGGCAAATGATTTCCTGGCATTCCACGCCGATGCCAGCCTGAGTGATTGCCTTTGCGAAGGCGTGAGCTGACGCCAGCGCGCGTGT
>VGHV01000526.1 GCA_016868095.1 Betaproteobacteria bacterium | reverse complement strand
GCGTGCAGGCCACGAAAGCGAGGCGACATTGGCGTCTTCTCCTCTGGATAGAGGATTGTAATTTTTCGAGAAAACAAATACTTACCAGTGAGTTTTAAACCCTTCAAGAGCTCCAACAGCATAAAGCTCTGAAAGAAGTCTTTCACAGCTTGTGCGGGCGATGTGCTGGCCATGATGTCTTACCTCATTTCCAAATATTCCAGGGGGTTTGCATCCACGCGGCAACCACCACCAACCAAACCAGGGTGACCGGAATGAAAATTTTCCAGCCTAGCCGCATGATTTGGTCGTAGCGATAACGCGGGAATGATGCGCGAAACCAAATAAAACATGACACCACCAAGAAGGTCTTGATGCCAAGCCAGATCCAACCAGGGATGAAAGAGAGCGCTTCGATCGGCGCATACCAGCCACCCAAAAACATGATCGATGCCATGCACGAGATCAGAATCATGTTGGCGTATTCGGCGAGGAAAAACACCGCGAAACCCATGCCTGAGTACTCAACCATATGCCCGGCGACAATTTCTGATTCGCCTTCAACCACATCGAAAGGATGTCGGTTGGTTTCGGCCACGCCCGAGATGATGTAGACCACAAAGATCGGCAATAAGGGTAGCCAATTCCAGGAGAAAAGGTTGAGTCCCATATCGGCCGCCCAACCCCTACCCTGACCCTCAACAATATCGGTGAGATTCAGGCTGCCCGACACCAGCAAGACCACCACCAGCGCAAAGCCGATTGCCAATTCATAAGACACCATTTGTGCCGAGGCACGTAAAGCCCCAAGAAACGCATACTTGGAATTAGATGCCCAGCCAGCAATAATGACGCCGTAGACCTCAAGCGAGGTGATCGCCAGCAATAAAAGCAAACCCGCATTGACATTGGCAAGCGCCACATCCGGGCCAAAGGGGATCACGGCCCAAGCCGCCATAGCGGGCATGATGGTCATCACCGGACCAACAAAATAAAGCACCTTATTGGAAGCCGCCGGTGTAACGACTTCCTTCACAATCAGCTTTAAGGCATCGGCAATCGGTTGAAGTAAACCCATCGGTCCCACCCGATTAGGCCCAAGGCGGATGTGCATGTAGCCAAGTAACTTACGCTCCCAAAGCGTGAGATAGGCTACACACAAGAGCAGCGGCAGCAGGACGCCAACAATCTTTACCAAGGTCCAGACCACAGGCCAAGCCGGCCCGAGTACAGTCTCGCCCTGGCTTGTGATGATTTGCAAAAGATCGTTCATGCCGCACCTGCCGTCGAGACCGCGCTCGCTTCAGGCAGGCTAGCGATCACCCGAAGACTGAGCGGAGCCTCACTTAGCGGAAGTCCTCGGTTGCCGTCGATCCCCATCGGCATGCGTAAAACACCAAGCGAAACCCCAGCATCGGCCTGCGCCTGCACTTGAACCGTGTGCCTGCCATCAGAAACCTCAACCAAATAGGCCTTGGCAGTGTCATGTGCTGAGTCAGCATCTGATGATTGATTGAACATGCTTGGATGAACCCGAAGCGCAGGCAAACGAGCGTCGCGCGTTGACTGCAAACTTGGCGCACGTCGAACCACCCCATCACATGCGTAGATCGGTACCTCGGCGAGCCTTTCGAATCGATGGTCACCCGTGCTTCGGATGTCCTCATCGAATAGGCCGCTCACATGCTGAAGCTGGTTGCTGAGAGCACACGCATCTGCTTTCGCGAAAGCACTTTGGCGCAAATCTTCAATGGTTTCAAAGGCTAAGGATGGTATTTGCAACAAGTCTGCAAGAACACGCAGTACTTTCCATCCAGGCCTTGCCTGTGCATAGGGCTTAACGACCGCACTGTAGGACTGGCGCCGCCCTTCCATATTGACCACGGTGCCCGATGACTCAGTGAAGCTAGCCAAAGGCAAAAGACAGTCAGCATATTGCATCATCGCTTCGCTGCGATAAGCAGAAAGCGCAATCACCGTATCGGCCGCTGACATAG
>VGHV01000525.1 GCA_016868095.1 Betaproteobacteria bacterium | reverse complement strand
ATGATTAATTGTCGGGGGATAGCCACGTACAAATTCAAAGGTAGAGGTAGCGCCAAAGGCGGCGCAGCAGTGTCGAGCGAGCTCTTCCATTCTTTGTTCGATGAGATCAAGCACTTCGACCGTAAATGTTCGGACCGTGCCTTGAATCTCAGCAAAGTCCGGTATAACGTTGGTAGCTTCGCCTGCTTGAATCATCGTGACTGAAATCACTGCGTTGTCAGTCGGGTTGAGGTTTCTCGTAACGATGGTTTGAAATGCTTGCACAATTTGACAGGCCACGGGTACGGGATCAATACCGTGGTGTGGCAGGGCAGCATGAGATCCTCGTCCGGTAATTCGAATCTTGAATACATTCGATGAGGCCATAACAGGACCTTCGCGAATACCGAAGGTTCCAGCGGGATAGTCAGGCCAGTTATGCATGCCAAAAACTGCATCCATGGGGAATCTTTCAAAGAGCCCATCCTTCATCATTTCGAGCGCACCCCCGCCACCTTCTTCACCAGGCTGGAAAATGAGGTAAACGGTCCCGTTGAAATCACGATGCTTTGCTAGATGTTTGGCAGCGCCTAAGAGCATCGCCGTGTGGCCATCATGACCACAGGCGTGCATCTTGCCGCGAAAGATGCTTGCATGAGGAAACTGGTTAAATTCGGTCATGGGTAGCGCGTCCATATCGGCTCTCAATCCGATGGCTTTTCCGCTCGTACTTGATTTGCCGTTGAGTTGGCCATGGATGACGCCAACTAGACCTGTTACACCCAGTCCGCGATGGACCTCGATACCCCAACTCTCGAGTTTTTTAGCAACCAGTTCGCTTGTTCTGACTTCTTCAAATTTCAACTCTGGGTGTGCATGAATATCACGCCGAATATCCCGGATCTCAGCGTGGGTGCCAACAATTTCATCAATTAGTTTCATAGGCTATGACTCCTGCCATTAGTTAAGGTATTCATCGTCGTGTTCAGTTTGACTCAGGCACCAGCTGCGGGCGCTGGAGCCATGAAATACACGGTCTGCGTCGGTGCCGAATGCATCCTGAGCAGAAGATAGCACTATGATTGAACCCTGTCCCCCATTGATGAAAGTTAATCTACCTTGGCATCTCAAGAATTGTTGCAACTACCAAAAGTGAAGCTGGGCCACGATGTGGTGATGGCCGTTCAGCATGACGGCAAACTTGCTTTGGATGCAGAAGTAAAAGGGGCATGTCCTCATGATTGCCCCGATACCTGTGCGTTGGTATCAACCGTGGAATCTGGTCGTGTCGTGAAAGTGGCTGGCGCAAAGGATCACCCGAGCACGGCAGGCGTCCTTTGCACCAAGGTTTCTCGGTACGCCGAGAGAACCTATTCAGCCGATCGGTTCAAAACCCCGATGAGGCGAATAGGGCCAAAGGGTTCGGGTCGCTTCGTTGCTATATCCTGGGATGAGGCCTTAGATGAAATAGCTATCAAACTCAAATCGATTGCTGCCCGCGATCCAGAGGCCATTCTGCCTTATAACTATGCGGGAACGATGGGCTATGTGCAAGGTGAGTTTCCTCAGCGTTTTTTCCATAAGTTAGGGGCATCGCTGCTCGATAAGACTATTTGCGCCTCTGCAGGATCCACGGGTTTGTTATACACACTAGGCGCATCGGTTGGCATGGATGTCGAGCGCTTTGTAGACTCCAAGCTCATCATCATCTGGGGCTCAAACGCAATCGCATCCAATCTGCACTTTTGGTCGCTTGCTCAAGAAGCTAAGCGTCGGGGTGCTAAACTTATAGCGATCGATCCTTTTAAAAGCGATACCGCTCTAAAATGTCACAAGCATATTGCCATTCGACCAGGCACGGATGCCGCACTCGCATTCGGCGTCATTCGAGAGCTGCAACAGCATGGCTGGCTTGATCACTCGTATATTGATCGTCACACGCTTGGGTCTGATCTCTTATTTGAAAGGGCACAATCTTTTACCCTTGAACGAACCGCAA
>VGHV01000524.1 GCA_016868095.1 Betaproteobacteria bacterium | reverse complement strand
CTTGCTTGGATCATCAGGCAATTTCAGGCGCTAGCCAAGTGCTAAGTTGTAAAGGCGTTTCAATCAGCCCATCGGCCCCCCACTCAGAAGGGGGAAGTTCGTCGCCACAATAACCATAAGCAGCTGCCACTGTCTTCATACCAGCCGCCCGCCCCGCCTCGACGTCGCGTAAATCGTCGCCAACATAGACACAACGACGCGGATCAGCCCCCGCCACGCCACAAGCATAAAAGAGGTTTGCAGGGTTGGGTTTGGGGAAAGGTGTGGTATCGCCACCAATGATTGCGGCACAGCGCGACGTCAGATTCAAGGCATCAACAATATATCTAACGTAACGTTCAAATTTATTGCTCACCACACCCCACATCAAACCGTTCGATTCGATATGCTCGAGCACTTGCTCCATGCCTGGGAAAAGTCGGGTGTGAACCACCATGGCTACTTCATAGCGTGATAAAAATTCATCGCGTAGTCCATCAAAGCTTTCATCGCCCTTTTTTACACCAAAACCACGCAAGATCAAGCCTCGCGCGCCCATCGAAGTGTAGGGCCTGAGCACCTCGTCTGTCAGCGGAGAAAGACCCCGATCCTTGCGCATATCGTGTATGGGCACTGCAAGATCAGGTGCACTGTCTACCAGCGTGCCGTCGAGATCAAACCAAATGGCTTGAAGTTTGGAGGTAGCGCTTCGCATGGCTCAAGGCTTTTGAAAGGCCATGAGGTAGTTCACGCTTAAATCACCGTCTACAAACTTATAGGTTTTAAATAGCGGGTTATAAGTCATGCCTTTGCTTTGTCGCCACTGTAAGCCTGCTTCACGAGCGGCTCGTTGAAGTTCCGAAGGCTTGATCAATTTTTCATAATCATGTGTGCCTCTTGGTAACAAATTTAAAACATATTCGGCACCAACGATGGCAAACAAAAAAGCTTTTGGATTTCGATTAATCGTTGAAAAGAAAACCCAAGCGCCTGGCTTGGCAAGCCCCGCGCATGCTGCAACCGTCGCCGCAGGATCCGGTACATGCTCGAGCATTTCGAGGCAGGTCACCACATCGTAAGCAGCAGGCTCTGCCTCGAGCATGGCTTCGGCGGATGACTCGACATACCGAAGCCTCGCACCTGTTTCAAGCGCATGTAGTCGCGCAACCTGAAGCGGCTTGCCTGCCAAATCAATACCGGTGACTTCAGCACCAAGTTCTGCCATTGACTCTGACAGAATGCCGCCACCGCATCCCACATCGAGCACACGTCGGCCTTTAAGCGACACGAGCCCATCAATCCAATCGCGCCGCAATGGGTTGATATCGTGCAAAGGTTTGAACTTGCCCGATTTGTCCCACCATTGACTCGCTAGCTGCTGAAACTTGGCAAGCTCAGACGGGTCTGCATTGATTGTTTTCGTATTCAATCCGATTCACCTCGGCCCTATGACGCCATGATTGCCGCAGGATTACGAAAGCGGACCCAGCCCGGCATGTTTCTCGAGATTAACGAGTGCCAATCCTGACTAGAAGAAAAAGCCCCGCCTAAGGCGGGGCTATCACACAAGCGCTTAGAAAGCCGCTCTGTTGGCTTAACGTCTCGGACGTGTACCAACAACCTCGACCTCAACCCGGCGATTCTTTGAACGACCTTCAGCGGTCTTGTTGGTAGCGATCGGATCGGTCTCACCTTTGCTCTCGGTGTAGACACGGTTGGCATCCACACCCTTGCTGACCAGGTAAGCCTTGACCGCAGCAGCGCGGCGTGCACCGAGTTTTTGGTTGTATTGGTTGGATCCAACCGAATCGGTATGGCCTACTGCGATCACTACTTCAAGCGTCATCATCTTGATTTTGCCGACCAAGTCATCAAGCATGGCCTTACCTGCAGGCTTAAGCACCGACTTATCGAAGTCAAAGAAGGTGTCAGCGGCATAGGTAACCTTTTCGCTGGTCGGCGCAGGAGCGGGTGCGGGAGCTGGTGGAGCTGGTGGAGGCGGT
>VGHV01000523.1 GCA_016868095.1 Betaproteobacteria bacterium | reverse complement strand
TATCTTGAGTGATGGCCTCACCTCGAGCAATCGAGCGCAAAAGGCGGCGCATAATTTTCCCGGAGCGGGTTTTCGGTAGATTGTCTCCAAAACGAATATCTTTTGGCTTTGCAATTGGACCGATCTCCTTGCCCACCCAGTTGCGTAACTCACTTGCAATTTGCTTTGCTTCATCCCCGGTAGGACGCGCGCGCTTGAGCACTACAAAGGCGCTAATGGCTTCGCCGGTGAGATCGTCTGGCCGTCCAACCACCGCCGCCTCGGCAACCAGTGTGTGTGCTACCAGCGCTGATTCAACTTCCATCGTCCCGAGTCGATGACCGGATACGTTAAGTACGTCGTCGATACGCCCTGTGATGGTGAAATAGCCGGTGTCCTTATTTCGCACCGCACCGTCACCGGCCAAGTAATAGCCCTTTAACTCCTCTGGGAAGTAGCTCTTCTTGAATCGCTCGGGGTCACCCCAAATGGTCCGGATCATTGATGGCCAAGGCTTCTTAATCACCAAAATACCGCCCTGACCATGTGGCATGTCATGCGCAGCTTCGTCGACAATCGCAGCATCAATACCAGGTAAGGGCAAGGTACAAGACCCTGGGACCAAAGGCGTTGCGCCCGGAAGTGGCGTGATCATATGCCCGCCCGTTTCTGTTTGCCAGAAGGTATCGACAATAGGACAGCGTTGGCCGCCGACATGCCGGTAGTACCACATCCATGCTTCGGGATTGATAGGCTCTCCGACCGAACCAAGCAAGCGCAAACTGCTCAAATCCGAGCGTGCTGGATGAACCTTGTCGTCAGATTCGCTTGCCTTGATCAGCGAACGAATCGCCGTTGGAGCCGTGTAAAAAATCGTGCAGCGATGCCTTTCGATCATCTTCCAAAAGCGCGCAGCATCGGGATAGGTCGGTACGCCTTCAAAAATAATCTCGGTCGCCCCGACGGCAAGCGGGCCGTAGGCAACATAAGTATGACCCGTCACCCAGCCCACATCGGCCGTGCACCAAAACACATCGCTAGGCTTGATATCAAAAGTCCATTGCATCGTGAGCTTGGCATGAAGCAAATAGCCGCCCGATGCGTGCTGAACGCCCTTGGGCTTACCCGTGGACCCTGAGGTGTAAAGAATGAAAAGCGGATGCTCGGCGGGCACCCATACGGGTTCGCATGTGCTCGACTGCCCTGCCTCGATATCGTCCCACCACACATCCCGCGGTGGGTGAAAAGCAATCGCGCCACCTGTTCTTCGCCAAACGACCACATGGCGTACAGCATCACAATCACCCAAGGCAAAAGCTTCATCGACGGCAGGTTTGAGTGGAATGTGCTTACCACCTCTCACCTGCTCGTCGGCCGCGATCACAAGCGTGGCGCCTGCATCAACAATCCGCTCGTGCAAAGACTTACTGGAAAAGCCACCGAAGACCACCGAATGCGTGATGCCGAGCCTTGCGCAGGCCTGCATGGCAACCACAGCGAGAATAGACATGGGCATGTAAATGATCGCGCGCTCGCCCATGCCGTGCCCAAGCGACTTGAGGCCATTTGCAAAACGGCAGACCCGGTCGTGGAGCTCTCGGTAACTTAGCTCGGTGACGGTCCCGTCGTCTGCCTCGAAAATGATCGCCGTCTTATGCTCGGTCGCTGTACCGAGATGTTTGTCAAGACAGTTGTAGGAGACATTGAGCTCACCATCGTGGAACCAGCGATAAAAAGGCTTGTTGCTCTGGTCTAGCGTTTGGCTAAAGGGCTTGTGCCACAGCAGGTGCTCTTTGGCGAGATCACCCCAAAACCCCTCATGGTCGGCCTGAGCTTTAGCACAAAGCGCCTGGTACTGAGCCATCCCGGCAATATTAGCCTGCTCAACAAAGCCTTGAGGTGGGGGAAAGACACGGTTTTCCTGCAACACTGACGTGATGGCAGCACTCATCGCAAGCTCCTCCGAAGACGTTCAAACTTCCATTTTTTAATACCTAGACCGCA
>VGHV01000522.1 GCA_016868095.1 Betaproteobacteria bacterium | reverse complement strand
TTGCTCGGTAAGCCTGCTGATCACTGCGCATCGCGGACCTGTGGTTCTCGGCTCAAGGCCCAATATAGATTGAAGCGCTAAAACGTTTTGTTCTTTAGCAGCGAGATTTGTTGCCTGGTAAGACTTCTCAATCAAGGGATCCTTGGCCGGGTTCCAAGTATTCGTGTCGATGCCATTGAGCAATCCGATTAAGCGATCGGCATGAAGGCGCAAAAAGCCATGCAATCCCTGACCCTGATCCGGCTCCAGTATTTCTCGCGCGTAGCGGGGGCTAACTGTACTAATCGCGTCGGCATAGGCGATACCTGCCTTGAGCATTGAGATCTGACCATGAAACTCCACAGCATCCATGTGCCAGCAATCTTGCGGGATGGCAAGTTCGCTGAGATGCTTGGCATCAAAAAGGCCTTGATAGGCAAGATTGTGAATCGTCAATAAGCAAGGCACCTGAGGCCACACATGAGATCGATAAACTTTCATATAAAGCGCTGTCAATCCAGCATGCCAGTCGTGAGCGTGTACAAGAGAGACTGACCATGCTGGATCTAAGCCCTGGCCAAGGGACATGGCAGCCCAACTGAGTGCGGCAAAGCGCCGGTGATTATCGCCAAAAGCTTGCTTGTCGTCGTCTTCGTAGGGCGTCCCTCCACGCTCATAGAGTTGTGGCGCAACAATGACATATGCCCATCCAAAACGGCTCGACTCGAATTGAACGCGGTTGATCTCCAAGGCATCACCCCAAGGCGTTTCGACCTTAGCCACGAAGCGACGATCGGTAACGGCCTTTAAAAACACGGGTAAGCCTGGTACGAGGGGGCGGAGCTCGATGCCATAGGGCGCCAAGGCCTCAGGAAGTGCACCTGTTACATCCGCGAGGCCGCCCGTCTTTAGCCAGGGGAAAAGTTCAGCACTAACTTGAAGCACCTGGAGCGCGGAGCCGTTTTGCCGACCTGGATGATCACTCACTGAAGCCGCCTCAACATGTCCTGCGTGATCAAGACAATCCCTTGATCGGTTCGTTCAAATCTTGCGGCATCAAGGACTGGGTCTTCACCAACCACGAGCCCTTCGGGTATCTCACAGCCTCGATCGACAACCACACGACTTAAGCGACAGCGACGCTGAATGAGTACCTCTGGTAACAGGACACAAGCGTCAATCGTACAAAAAGATCGAACTCTTACATTTGAGAACAGTACAGAATTACTAACTATAGAGCCTGAAACAATACATCCACCAGATACCATGGTGTTAATCGTCTGACCGTGTCTTCCTTCAGCATCTTGCACAAATTTCGCGGGAGGCAGTTGACGTTGATGCGTCCAGATCGGCCAATTCGTGTCATAAATATCAAGCTCGGGAGTAACCGAAGCCAGATCAAGATTAGCTTCCCAGAATGCATCAATCGTACCGACATCGCGCCAGTAATTGGAAGCCGCACCGACCGTTGAAACACAAGACAAGGAGAAAGGATGAGCAACAGCGCAGCCTTGAGCAACTGTTTTAGGTATGACATCTTTTCCAAAATCATGGGAAGACTGTGGATTTGCTAAATCCTCATCGAGCAACTGAAAAAGATAATCAGCATTAAAAATATAAATTCCCATGCTCGCAAGTGCGTGACTGGGCTTGCCCGGCATTGCTGGTGGATCGCTGGGTTTTTCAACAAATGCAGTAATCCTGCGCGAATTATCGATAGCCATCACACCAAAGGCGACGGCTTCCTCACGAGGCACTTCAATACAGCCCACTGTGCACTCACCACCCCGCTCAACATGATCCTTAAGCATTAAGGCATAGTCCATCTTGTACACATGATCACCTGCAAGAATCACGATGTACTCGGGGCGGCTTGAACGAATAATGTCAATATTTTGATAAACCGCATCGGCCGTTCCGCGGTACCAGTGCTCCTCACCGGTGCGTTGTTGAGCAGGCAGCAGATCAACCATTTCATTGAGTTCGGCCCGCAAAAAGCTCCAACCACG
>VGHV01000521.1 GCA_016868095.1 Betaproteobacteria bacterium | reverse complement strand
TATTAATCAGGATATCGATTTGCGGTGCGGCTGCGAGTGCTTTCTGGCGAATCGCTTCGGTGGTGATATCACCCGCCACTGCGTGGACCGTGACACCATACTCGGCAGCCAAACGTTTTGCCTCCTCATTGAGCAGGGGCTCACTTCGCGCGTTCATCACAAGATTCACACCTTCGGCCGCAAGCGAGGCGGCACACCCCAAACCGAGGCCTTTGCTCGAGGCACAAACCAAGGCCCAACGACCTTTAATCCCTAAATCCATGTAGTTCTCCTAAATATGGGCTTTGCAAGCTTTTCTTTTAATGACGACGCGATGCTAGCAGCCCTGGATCGCATACCCCTTCCGAAGCACTCGTGTTTCTAGGGAATGCGAGCATCGAGTCTCGGATAATCGGTACGTTTTAGTGCATCAGTTCCGTCAAGGATCACTCACCAGGAAATGCCCATGAGCGTAGGCGCAGAACACAACAGACAAGACAGCATCAAGCCGAGTTCACGCCCTTATCGGCGAAGCCTTGTAATCCTGCGCCGCGACTTGCGTGTCGACGATCATCAGGCGCTTGCTCATGCCTGCAGATTGTCTGAATCGGTGCAACTGCTCTTTGTGTTTGATCGGGCGATTTTGGATGCACTGCCCGATCGCGCCGATCGGCGTGTGGAGTTTATTTGGGAAAGTCTAAGAAGCCTTGAGCGCGGTGCTGCACTGGCTGGCAGCTTAATCACGGTTCATGCACATGCCCAGGACGCGTTGCCCGACCTGATCAAGGCGCTTGCCGTGGAAGCGGTATTTTTTAATCACGATGATGATCCGTATGCGCTTTCTCGTGATGGCCACTTCACGCAAGCGCTTGGGGCCATGCAAATTGATTGTTTTTCGTATAAAGATCATGTTGTTTTTGAACGCAGCGAGATTCTGACGCAGGCGTCTAAACCTTATAATGTTTTCACACCTTATAAGCAATCCTGGCTTAAGCGACTTGCTGCACAACAAGAAGCTATCGCTGAAGCCAGGGTTGATCAGCGCCGATTAATGGCCCCTGATCCAGCGCAACAATCAGCCTGTCGCGTCCTTGCACAATCAAGAAGCTGGGGCTTGTGGTTTGGGACCCCGCCTAGTCTCGAGGCGATTGGTTTTCGTAGCACTAATTTAAGTCAACTTCGCGTGCCAGTCGGATCAGACGGCGCGAGGGCTCTTCTGAAGGATTTTGCTGGCAGGATTGATCGCTACGATAAGGCACGCGATTTCCCTGCACTCAAAGGACCGTCTTATTTGTCTGTACATTTAAGATTTGGAACGATCAGCATTCGAGAACTCACCCGTCTTGCTCTGCAAGCTGCAAGCTCTGGCGCGCAGACCTGGCTGAGCGAATTGATTTGGCGTGATTTTTATATGCAAATTCTGTATCACTTTCCGCATGTTGTTCGTCAATCATTTAAGCCCGAATATGACCTCATTGCTTGGGAAGATGGGTCGAGCGCGTCATCCCACTTTCAGGCCTGGTGTCATGGGCAAACCGGATATCCACTTGTCGATGCAGCCATGAGGCAACTTTTGCAAAGCGGCTATATGCACAATCGACTTCGGATGGTCACCGCATCGTTTTTATGCAAAGACTTGGGGCTTGATTGGCGCTGGGGCGAAGCATGGTTTGCCCAGCATTTGCTTGATTTTGATCTTGCTGCTAATAACGGTGGTTGGCAGTGGGCAGCATCGAGCGGCTGCGACGCTCAACCCTACTTTCGCATCTTCAACCCCGTGAGCCAGAGTGAGAAATTTGATCGGGAGGGGCGCTTTATCCGCCGTTACCTTCCTGAGATCGCACAACTGTCAGACAAGCAAATTCACGCCCCCTGGGAAATGGGAGGTCTCGATGCTCAGGCGATTGGATTCAAACTTGGCAGCGACTACCCCTTGCCGATCGTTCATCACGACCAAGCCCGAAAGAAAACCTTAGAACGCTATCAAGTCGTCAAGCGAGCAAAGCCTTAACGCG
>VGHV01000520.1 GCA_016868095.1 Betaproteobacteria bacterium | reverse complement strand
GGCTCTGGCCGCCGTGATTGCGATCCTCATCTCCCTCTTTATCGCTTATGTGATTCATCGCGAACTCGTGAGTAAGCCCATCGCATCGGCCTTATCGTTCTTAGCCATGGCCCCTTTTGTGATTCCAGGGATTGTGTTGGCAATCGGTTTTTACGCCGCCTACACAAGCGAGCCTCTTGTCTTAGCCGGAACCATGTGGATTCTTGTTTTCGCATACGCTACCCGCTTTTTACCTATTGCCTTTGCCAATGCACAGGCGGCGATCCGGAGCATCAACCCCGAGCTCGAGCAGGCTGTACGAATTCTCGGCGGCACCCGCATGCTCGCGATCAGAAAGGTAGTGACCCCTTTGCTAAAGAAGAGTTTATTAGGTGCTTTCATTCTTGTTTTTATACCAGCGACCAGAGAGTTGAGCGCGGCAATTTTCCTCTATTCAACCAACACCCAGGTGTTATCGGTATTGCTCTTTGACAAGAGCGACGAGGGCAACTTCGAGATGCTCGCCTCAATCGGTTTAGTCCTTGTTGTGATTACCGTGATCTTGATCGCTATTGGATTCAGATTACTCGGTCGCGATTTCATGTTGAGAAGGAGTGCATCGTGAGCAAGCTTGAGCTCGACGGTCTTGCCAAGCGATTTGGCTCGACCGTAGTTGTAGACAACTTCACGATGAGCTTGGGGCAAGGCGAGTTTGTTTCCCTGCTCGGACCCTCGGGTTGCGGCAAGACGACCACATTGCGAATGATCGCTGGCTTTTTAGCACCCAGCGCGGGCCTGATACGGCTTGATGGTAAGGAGATCTCATCGCCCGAGTCAGTCATGGCACCCGAGACGCGCAGCATGTCGATGATTTTCCAAAGCTACGCGATTTGGCCCCATATGACGGTTAGCGAAAATGTAGCCTTTGGTTTAAAGCTCCGAAAGCTTGCTACAGCCCAGATTGAGCGTGATGTGAAGGGGATGCTCAAGATGGTGCGGCTTGAGGCCTTTATGGATCGCTACCCGGCCGAACTCAGTGGCGGCCAGCAACAAAGGGTAGCGCTCGCACGCGCGATTGTGGTTAAGCCCTCGGTGCTTTTACTCGATGAGCCCTTATCGAATCTTGATGCGAATTTACGCGAAGAAATGCGTTTTGAGATTCGTCGCCTCCACGACGCCTTTCGCATCACCACGGTGTATGTGACCCATGATCAAGCCGAGGCTATGGTCACTTCCGATCGCATCGCCGTGATGAATGCCGGCAAGGTCGAGCAGGTGGATCAACCGGCAAGGCTATACGCTTTACCCAAAACCCGTTTTGTCGCAAGCTTCATTGGCAAAACTAATCTCGTGCCTGCAAGCCGTGACAAAGATGCCATAACACTTGGAAGCAGTCGGATTGAGCTTAAAGCACTGCACCCTGAAGCGCTCAGTCAGTGGCCCGAGCGTCAAGACTTGAGTCTTTCGATAAGGCCCCAAAGCCTGCAATTGCATCCCCAGCGACCAGGCGAGCGCGATGGCTACTTGCTTTGGCCAGCCAAGATTATTGCGCGGGCCTACCTTGGAGACACCTGGGATTATCAGGTCCGAGTCGAGGGTCTCGAGGAAGCTCTTCGCGTGACTGCAAGACCCCAAGAGGTGTTTGAGCTTGAGCAACATGTCTGGTTAAGCCTTGACCTTCCACAAGTTGTAGCGCTCCAAGACTGATGACCGAAGGATGAATCCGATCATGCAGGATGATTTAGCTCTGAGCGACCAGCTTGCCCCGCGCATTCGCAATGGCGGATCAAGCGAAGGGGCGATGATTTTTGAGTGCTTCACACCGGGAATCACAAGCATGCTTGCCAATGCCGGAGCCCAGTTTGTGATCCACGATATGGAACATTCGGGCCTGGGCTTTGAAAGCCTCAAGTGGCTTTTTGCAAGCGCTCGAGGTCTGCCAATTGCACCCATGGTTCGCGTCCCAAGAAATCAGTACAGTTATATTGCAAGAGCACTTGACTTGGGCGCACGCGGCATCATG
>VGHV01000519.1 GCA_016868095.1 Betaproteobacteria bacterium | reverse complement strand
TCATACTCAAGATCAGAGAAGCTTGCTTGCACAGGAGTTCTCCACGAAACAGTTACAATATTTATTGTACATCTACTCCTTTTCGCTTGGAAGGGGTGGAGCCCAATAAATCAGTGATTACTTAGGAAAGGATCTAACTCAGAATTTTCTTGAGGTGATTGACTTCTCAGTAGCTACGTCAAAAAAATGTAGCTTTTCTGGGTTAAGTGCAAGTTTGACCTGATCCCCCGGCCTTACTTTTAAGGTCGGCTCGACACTTGCAACCAAAGCTGCGTCGCCGCAGCGTACATCAAGCAGTATCTCGGATCCAAGTTGCTCAGCAACTTCAACGCTCGTGATCAGGCAAACACCCTCGGGGTCATCAGGTTGAGCCGTTCTTAAATCTTCGGGGCGAATGCCAAGCCATACTGACTGATTGTTATAAGGCCTAAGTGCCGACACAAGTGCCTTAGGCACATCGATATTAAAGCCTTCGTGTTTTGCTATCGCTCTGTCATCGCTGTAAATAATCTGCGCTTTGGCAAAGTTCATTGCTGGCGAGCCAATAAAGCCTGCAACATACTTGTTGGCAGGTTGACTGTACAAACTAAAGGGTTCTCCAACCTGCTGAATCAACCCGTCTCGCATCACAACAACGCGGTCCCCAAGCGTCATCGCCTCAACCTGGTCATGGGTGACGTATATTGAAGTGGTTTCCAGCCGAGCGTGGAGTTTTTTTAATTCAACACGCATTTGTACCCTTAGCTTCGCATCCAGATTTGATAAGGGTTCATCAAACAAGAACACTTGCGGGTTGCGAACAATGGCACGACCCAGGGCAACCCGCTGGCGCTGACCACCTGAGAGTTGGCGCGGCTTGCGATGTAAATGATCGTGAATACCAAGAATGCCTGCAGCATCTTTCACCCTGCGGTCAACTTCGGCAGCCGGGAACTTGCGCATGCGAAGTCCAAAGGCCATGTTATCGAAGACGCTCATATGTGGATAAAGCGCATAGTTCTGAAAGACCATGGCAATGTCACGATCCATCGGTGGCAAATCGTTGACCACAAGATCACCGATGGCAATCTCGCCTGTGGTGATGCTCTCCAGGCCTGCGACCATGCGAAGCGTGGTCGTCTTTCCGCATCCTGAGGGGCCAACGAGGACAACAAATTCATGATCGTTGATTTCAAGACTGACACCCTTGACTGCGTGAAAATCATCATAATGTTTATGTACATCGCGAATGCTCACGCTTGACATGTGCTGTTTATCCTTTCACCGACCCAGTTAAACCAGATACATAGTGCTCGACAAAAAATGAATAAGCGATGGCAACCGGGATCGACCCAAGCAAAGCGCCAGCCATCAACGGTCCCCAAAAGAAGACATCACCTCGAATCAGTTCAGACACCACACCAACAGGTACGGTCTTTTGTTCCGGACTTGATAAAAACACCAATGCGTAAATGAACTCGTTCCATGAAAGCGTGAAAGCGAATATGCCTGCCGATAAGATTCCTGGAACCGCTACCGGCAAGACGATGTAAACCATCGCCTTCCATCTTGATGCGCCATCAATGCGGGCACATTCCTCGAGCTCTTTTGGTATTGCCTTAAAGTAGCCCATCATCAGCCAGGTGCAAAAGGGAATTAAGAAGGTTGGATAAGTAAGAATTAAAGACCAGGGCGTGTCACCGAGCTTATAGGCGCGAATGATTTCGGACAACGGTATGAACAGCAATGTCTGGGGTACAAGATAGGTGATGAAAATTGCACTGCCCAGCGACCCCGCAAATCGGAAATTGAGACGCGACAAAGCATATCCGGCAAACACACCGCAAATCAGCGAAATAATCGTCGACGCACTGGCAATGAACATCGTATTCCATAGCCAAGTTGTGAAGACTGTTTCATTGAACAAATATTTGACATGGGTTAGCGTGGGTTCCCAGGTCCAAAATGGAGCATAGTTTGCTGCTCGCCAGGGTCGATATAGTTCCGAGTCTGGTCTGAAGGTTGTAATG
>VGHV01000518.1 GCA_016868095.1 Betaproteobacteria bacterium | reverse complement strand
ATGCCGAGTTCACGAGCAATAATCGCCGCATGGCAGGTCCGCCCGCCTCGATTAGTCACAATAGCCGCAGCACGTTTCATGATGGGTTCCCAATTGGGATCGGTCATGTCGGTAACCAAAACGTCGCCTGCTCCGATTCGGTCCATCTCAGATGCATCGCGAACAATGCGGACCATGCCAGCGCCAACTTTCTGTCCAATCGCACGGCCACTTGCCAGCACCTCTGAGGTGGTCTTAAGCTGATAGCGCGTTTGCTTTCCTTGTTGCCGCGACTTCACGGTTTCGGGACGTGCCTGAAGAATATAAAGCTTGCCATCAAGACCATCGAGACCCCACTCGATATCCATGGGCCTTTGATAATGATCTTCGATGATGAGGGCATAGCGTGCAAGCTCGATCACTTGTTCATCGCGAAGCGAGAAACGATGGCGCTTTTCCAACTCGGTTTCGAGGGTTTTAACAGCCGATTCGCCTGGTCGGCGATCGCTTGCAAAAGCCATTCGGATTAGCTTTGATCCAAGTTGCCTGCGAACAATCGCTTGCTTGCCCTGCCTGAGCATAGGCTTGTGAACATAAAACTCATCGGGATTAACGGCACCTTGGACCACCGTCTCGCCGAGACCATAAGCACTCGTGATGAACACAACCTGATCAAAGCCTGACTCTGTATCCATGGTGAACATCACGCCCGACGAGCCCTCGTCACTGCGCACCATGCGTTGAATCCCGGCTGATAAGGCAACCTCAGCGTGCTCAAAGCCTTGATGCACGCGATAAGCAATCGCCCGATCATTGTAAAGCGATGCAAAGACCTGTCGCACTTTCAACAGGACTTCTTCGATACCAAGCACATTGAGAAAACTTTCTTGCTGTCCTGCAAACGAAGCGTCTGGCAGGTCTTCTGCTGTTGCTGACGAACGCACGGCAACGGAGAGCTTGCCGCCCGACTCAGCTTCGAGCGATTGAAAAGCCTCGCGAATGGCGGCTTCGAGCTCCGGTTGCAAGGGAGCCGACTCAATCCAATGTCGAATCTCCTCCCCACACTGCGCCAGGGCCTTGACGTCTTCAACATTAAGCCCAATCAGCCGCTTGGCGATCCGGCTTGTCAGTTGGTTGAATGCCAAGAAGTCGCGGAAAGCCTGTGCCGTGGTTGCGAAGCCGCCTGGCACACGCACACCTGCGTGAGCCAGTTGGCTAATCATTTCACCAAGGGATGCATTTTTGCCGCCGACCGATTCAACATCGGTCATGCGTAATGCCTCGAAGGGAACGACAAGGCGTTCGCTGAGGTGCTGGTTCATCGATTTTCCTAAACACAAGTTGAAAAAGCATGGGGATCTGGCGCAAATGGGCAGCGCGTTGTGGATCCAATGGCGTAAATTCTACCCTTTAGCCTTCGCCTCATAAGACAGCGTGATGACCGAACCAGCGATCCCAACCTCAGCCAAGCCCAAGCAGCGCACCGTGTTTTACGTCTCAGACGGCACCGGTATAACCGCTGAAGGCTTTGGCCACTCACTACTTGCACAGTTTGAAAAGCTTCTAATCCGCGAAGTCCGTCTGCCATTTATCGATAGCATGGCCAAAGCGCAAGAGGCTCTTGAAAAAATCAATCGATGCAGCGAAGTCGAATCCACGCGGCCCTTGGTGTTCTCAACCTTGGTGAATCCCGAGATTGCAGCGGTTATGCGAGACGCAAACGCCTTTGTAATCAATCTCTTCGCAAGCTTTGTGGCACCGCTTGAGCAAGAGTTGGATATGAAATCCACCCATACCATCGGGCGTTTACACAATGTCGCCGACAGTCAGCAATACAAAAACCGCATTGAAGCGATAAACTTTTCGCTTGCACACGATGACGGCCAGTCCTCGGCAAACCTTAAGGATGCTGACGTCATCTTGGTAGGCGTATCGCGGTCGGGGAAAACGCCCACCAGCCTCTATCTGGCGATGCAACACGGACTCAAGGCTGCTAACTACCCGTTAATACCCGAGGACTTCGAGCGAAAAAAG
>VGHV01000517.1 GCA_016868095.1 Betaproteobacteria bacterium | reverse complement strand
AAGACGCTGCCGATCAACCCCGAGAGCATTAACCCCATGAATCCGGTGAACACCAACAACAGACCTACGCCCGCCGCTGAGTGCTTATTGCGCTCAATAAGGTAAAAGAAGCCAAAGGCCACCGCCAAAAAAGCAATCGCCCCGATAAATGGGCTCCCAGCGAAAAGGCTGCTGAACTTGGTTTGCACACCAATCCACGCACCAGCAATCGTTGGAATCATCGATAGGGCAAGCAGGGCAAAGGTGTTTCGAAGGACCTTTTGCTGACGCGACCGGTCAAGACTTGGCTCAAATGGGGAAGACCCAGAACCCCAAGCACTTGCCCCCCGCCCAAAGGATGCACTGTGGATGTTTGTCGTCGGTGGGCTTTGAACAGTCACACGTTCGTTATGTTGCGAGCTCATTGTTTAACTCCTTTAATAAGCCATCACGATTGGCTTTCATCAATGTAAGGTGAAATGGAGAGAATTTCAATTGACCATACAGCAACAGATTTCATCATTGCGACAAACTTCAATGCTAGTATCTTAGGTTTACTTTTAATTTGACGGCGAACATTATGGCTGTAGAAAAAACCTTATCGATCATTAAACCTGATGCTGTTGCTAAGCATGTCATCGGCGCTATTTACGCTCGCTTTGAGGCCGCGGGACTCAAGATCGCAGCGGCTCAGATGATGTACCTCTCAAGATCGCAGGCTGAGGTCTTTTATGGCATTCATAAGGATAGACCCTTTTTCAAGGATCTCGTCGACTTTATGATCTCGGGCCCGGTTATGGTTCAGGTCTTACAAGGCGAGGGCGCTATTGCCAAGCATCGCGAACTGATGGGCGCGACCGATCCCAAGAAAGCTGCTGCCGGCACGATTCGTGCCGATTTCGCCGACAGTATCGATGCTAATGCGGTTCATGGATCTGATGGTCCGGACACGGCAGCGGTTGAAATCGCATTTTTCTTCCCAGGCATTGCTGTCTTTAACCGCTGATTGTCAAGGCCTTCTCGGTGCTCAATGCTCGGTGAGTTCACACAATTATTAGGGTGTCCTGAGGCAAGCCTCAAACAAAAATTTGAGGCTTGGGGGCAAAAGCCCTTTCGAGCAAAGCAAGTGCTTCAATGGGTCCATCAACGCGGTCTTAGCGATTTCCATGCAATGACCGACCTTGCCAAGCCGCTACGAGAGCGCTTAGCAACTCAGTTTCCACTCAGCGACCCGGTTGTCATCAGCGACCATGTTGCAGCCGATTTAACAAGGAAATGGCTGTTTGAGGTGGGCGCTGGCAACGGGGTCGAGACAGTTTTCATTCCGGAGCGAAAGCGTGGCACGCTTTGCGTGTCGACCCAAGTCGGCTGCGCCGTCGCTTGCAGCTTTTGCTCCACCGGTGCGCAGGGATTCAATCGAAACTTAACTAGTGGCGAGATCATCGCGCAAATTTGGCTCGCCCGCTCTTTGCTGCTTGGCGAGGCTAAGCCTTCTCCGATTCGATTAGCTCAGGCAGCCGTGGCGGACTCGGGTCAAGCATTCGACGCAGATGAAGACCTTGACGCATCGGCTGAGGCTGATGGCTCCCACACCAGACCCATCTCGAATGTTGTATTTATGGGCATGGGCGAGCCGCTTCAGAACTACGAAGCCACGCTCGAAGCTTTAACCATTCTCCTCTCGGATCACGCCTACGGTTTGTCGAGAAGGCGGGTCACCGTGAGTACGTCGGGCGTAGTCCCGATGATTGATCGACTAGCCCGTGATTGCCCGGTTGCACTCGCTGTTTCACTCCACGCTGCCAACGACGACCTGCGCGACCGGTTGGTCCCACTCAACCGAAAATATCCAATCGCTGAGTTGATGAAGTCTTGCCAAGATTATCTCGAGCATGCACCCAGAGACTTTATTACCTTCGAGTACACCATGATCAAGGGTATCAATGATCAGCTCGATCAGGCCAAGGAACTTGCAGCACTGCTCAGTAGCATCTCGTCAAAAGTTAATTTGATTCCCTTCAACCCCTTTCCTGGCTCGGGCTTGCAGCGGAGCGA
>VGHV01000516.1 GCA_016868095.1 Betaproteobacteria bacterium | reverse complement strand
AAGTTGAGGATAGCGAGCACGGCTTTCAAGACCTCTTTAACCCTCGCTGTGCCAAGGGAATGGTGAGCGCTGGGTCGCCAGTTTGTTCGCGCCCCAGCCAGGAGCCAGCAGCCAGGAGCCAGGAGCTGGGTCTTTGTCTTGTTATGCCTCGGTGCCCTCGGTGTAAACGCTAACCTGAAGACCTTCGTAGCGTGCTTTCAGTTGCAAGGCGAGATAGAGCGAAAAATGCCTTGATTGCATCAAATTTCCACCTTGAAACCAGAGCCCTTCCTGGGCGGTCGGCTTCCACATGTTGCGCAACTCGCCTTCCCAGGGGCCCGGGTCGTAGCGGGTGTCGGAGCCCAAACCCCAGCAGGGGCCAATCTTGCGTGCCACCTCCCGGGAAATCAGGCTCTCAGCCCAGCCATTCATGGGGCCATAGCCGGTTGCGCAAACAATCAAGTCCGCTGGCATATGTTCGCCGTTTGAAAGCACTGCCCCGTGTTCATCGAGTTCGATGATCTCTGCCGGACTGCGCAGGCCAATCTTGCCTTCAATGATCAGTTGCGAGGCACCGACTTCGATGTAATAGCCCGAGCCTCGGCGCATATAAGCGGTGTGAATCCCGCTATCGTCCTCGCCCATATGCACCATGAAGCCCGCGCGTTTTAGCCCTTCATACAAATCAGCATCTTCGGCGAGAACGGTCTTGACCATGTCACGCGAAATGCCAGGCATCAGTCGGTGGGGCCATGATGCAGCCATTAGATCGGCTTTCTCGGTACTGATGCCGGCAGCAAGCGCTTCTTCGGAGTAGAGCCGGCCCCAGGCGTGCTTTTGCAGGCTTTCTGAGCGAATCACAATCGTCGGAGAACGTTGAAGCATCGTGACTTCGGCGCCCTGTTCCCATAAATCAGCAGCGATATCGTGTGCTGAGTTGTTTGAACCGAGCACCACACATCGTTTGCCCTCCCAGCGCTTCTCGCCCTGATAGCGACTGGAATGCATCAGGCTCCCTTTAAAACGTTCTTGTCCTTTGAACTGCGGCATTCGCGGCACGCCTGACATGCCCGTTGCGAGCACGAGATGTTTGGGCCTAAGTGTTTTAGGTCGTCCTTCATGCAAGACCTGTACTTCCCATTCCTTGCGGGTCGGGCTGAATGTTGCCTTCCGGCACAAGGTATTGCTCCAGTAGGCGAGTTCCATGAGCTTGGCATAGCTCTCAAGCCAATCGCCCATTTTGTCCTTGGGCGTAAAAACTGGCCAATGATCAGGAAAGGGTAAGTAGGGTAGGTGGTCGTACCAAACTGGATCGTGCAAACATAGAGAACGATATCGTTTTCGCCATGAATCACCTGGGCGCTCATGTTTGTCAACAATAAGGTTCGGCACACCTAGTCTTTGTAACCGCGCGCCGAGCGCCATCCCGCCCTGGCCACCACCAATGATTAGACAATAGGGTTGATCCTCGTTGCCAATGCGGCTCAACGCCTGTTCGCGTTGCTCGAGCCAACTGAGTCGTCCTTTGATCACGCCATGGCTTGTGCCGCGTTCGCGACTGCCTAAGCGTCCAGCCTTTTCTTCAAATCCGTGCAGGCTTTGTAGCGTGGTGAAGAGTGTCCAGCATAGTCCTTGCTTAAGTCTTAAATGACCGATGCCTCGGCCGATGGCCGTTGAAAAGTTAAACCAACACTCATCAAATTGATCAGGATGGTGCTTAACCTCGGTAAGTTGAATGTCACCAATGGCGCAACGCTGAGCGCTTGCTTGAACCATCGCCGCAATGGCCGCTTTGCCCTCTAGCGTTTTAATCGTCCAGGTGTAGGCAAGAAAGTCGCGCCAAAAACATTCATGGTGAAACGTTAAATCAGCCCACTGAGGGCTAGCATAGGGCAACAGTTCAAGCCAAAGGCGGCAATTTTCTTCAGCCTGCGCCAAAGGACTTTTTACGCTGGTCTGGGTTTTACCCCTTTGAGTTTTGTTCTGGTTGGAATAACTTAAATCGGTAGAGGCATTCATTAGCGCTGGTGCTCGCTTTCAGTTTAAGCGGGACGCTTCAAATCTG
>VGHV01000515.1 GCA_016868095.1 Betaproteobacteria bacterium | reverse complement strand
CGGCCAAGTCAGCAAGAGGAGACTGGAAGCTGAGTTATCGAGCAGGTTGTACAGATAAGCTGGGACGCCGAGCGGGAGGGTCTGAAATTCTCCATCTTGTTGCACACCGCGGCGCACTTTTTGCGGCCAATGGTTATTGGATGGATGAGGACCATGAATGGTATGGAGGCAAAGCCAGGCCGATTCCTTGGGGTCAAGTTTTGCGTCTTGATGCTGTTGCCAAAGGCTGGCAGGTCGATGCAATGTTCGATAAGCATTTGCGTATTGAGTCGCTATCCTCGGTACGTTTTACAACCGACCATCAAGGGCGAGCTTTAGACGAGCCGATTGATATGCTGATTGCGGCAGCGTTTGAAGGCAATGGTCAGGCTGGCATTAATCTTTTTCAGCGTGACGACGCACGTGCTCGGTGGACCAAGATACCGCTGGTCAAAGGGCCGCTGGGCGAGCGAGGCGTTGCGAATTCGGTGAGGGTGATCACGCTTTATCACGATAAGCGAACCGGGGTTGATCGCTTGTTTATCGCGGCCGGGACCCATGGCATTTGGTCGGGCAGCTTGGTCGAGCCACAAACGCTTAAACTTCATTGGGATCGTGCTCCGGAGTTTGGTCCTCTTCCGATTAGAGCGCTATCAATGATAGAAGCTAACGGTGCGCTTCATTTGTCCGTAGGCTCTCATATTTATCGTCGGATTGATGGAGAGCGGCCGAGCTACGAGCTCGTTGCAAGCCTCGATTCGGTTGGCTCCGATGGATTGGTGCCATCGGTTGGAGGAATCCGGGGTATGACAGCGATTCCGAACCCCAGTGGGCAAGGGCAGTCATTGCTGTTCTTGTGGTCGCCTGGGAAGTTCTCACGTGCTTGCATCTTGCGACTCGATCCTGATCCGGCCGATTGGCTTCGTTACCAAGCGCCGGTGGTTGAAAGCTGCCTTGATGATTTAATCGAACGTCATCTGCGCGGCATACCAGTGCGCTTTGTTTTAGGCGCTTACAACCACATGTATGCCCTAAAGGGGCCATTAGAAAGCGAACCGATTCTACTCTTTGGTGTTGAGGCCGTGGTTGGAGATCGTGAGGCACCGACCGCTAGCAACCAGGCGATGGGTGAGGGAGGATTTTATGCTGGTGCCATTGTGGTTGCCCGCAAGGGTCCAAACAATTACCGATTGACCGAGGTCAACTGTTATACATTCCCATCGGAGTCTTCGCTTGTTGCTGTGCGCACGATTACAGCTTCACCATTTAAGGATGAGGCCGACGGCGAGCTTTTTATTGGAGGCTATGACGCAAACTTTCATCGAGGTCGCGATACTGCTTGGATATTTAGAGCAAAACCCGAAGTCTTTCTCAGACTCTTCGCATCACCGGAGAGCGCTTGTTAGCCGAATAATCAAAGTGGAGCAAATCAATGAGTGATATTTATATCGTCGGAACGGCTTGCACAGCCTTCGGCAAGCAAGCGGGCAAGTCGTTTCACCAACTTGTTCGAGAGGCTTATTTGGATGTGATTGCAGATGCCGGGCTTACACCGGATGACTCATCGAGGATCGAGCAGGCATGGTTTGGGAATTGCGGCATGGGTCAGTGGGGTCAGGGCGGCATTCGTGGCCAGGTCTGCTTTACACCACTGGTTGAAGAAGGTTTATTTGCCCAGCGAGTGCCAATCATCAACGTGGAAGGCGCTTGCGCCACGGGATCGTTCGCCTTTCATGGTGCCTGCAAGGACATTCTTTCGGGTGAATCGCAGATGAGTCTTGCCTTGGGGGTTGAGAAGCTTGTGAGCCTCGACGCACCCGAGCGAGTCGCTTCAATTTTTGCAACAGGGATTGATCAGTTAGAACCCGACCGCTGGCGTCGCTATTACCAAGCGGCTGGCGAGGAAAGCGGCAAGCCTTTCGAAACAGGACCCGGACGAACTTTGTTCATGGATACCTATGCGATGCAGGCTGCCTGGCATATGAAAACATTTGGAACGACACAGCGCCAAATCGCCGAGGCGGCATCCAAAAGCCATTTCCACGGCAGCCTCAACCCCAAGGCCCAGTAT
>VGHV01000514.1 GCA_016868095.1 Betaproteobacteria bacterium | reverse complement strand
GACCTTAGCGATGAGGAATTTACAGCGCTTAAAGAATCGATTAGACGCAACGGCCAGCGCGAGAAAATCGTAACCTTTGAAGGCAAAATCCTTGATGGGTGGCATCGTCATAAAGCATGCCTCGAGCTAGGAATTGACCCAAAATTTGGTGTTTTCACGGGTAATGCGATTGATTTTGTTCTCGATAAAAATTTGTTACGTCGACATCTGACTACGAGCCAACGAGCGATGGCGTTGGCTGCATGTAATCGGTGGCTCGATGTAGGTACCAACCAGGTGTCCCCTCAGGGGGACAGCACGGTTGGGATGTCCATTCGAAAGATGGCGGCGGCGGCTAAGGTTAATCCTAAGACTATTGAGAAGGCCAAGCGCGTTGCACTTCGGGCAACCCCAGAGCTTCGAGAGCAGGTCATCGCTGGAGCAACGACACTAGCCGAGGCGGTTCGGGCGCTTGATTCAGAGGGCGCTAAGACAACGAAGCCGAGACCGGTTGTAACTGTTTCAGCGAAGCAGTACCACGAGCTTGAGCATCGATATAGAAAGCTGCAAGACGATTACCAGGAGATGGGTGATAACTATCAAGTACTAGCTGAAGATGTTGAGGCACTTTACGCACTCGCGGATCGTGAGGAGTTCGACCTGATCAAAGAGTTACAGTTTCAGTTAAAAACCTGACCGAATCACGTGACAAGTGGCAGAACGAGGCCGCAGAAAAGCAAAAGCAAATCAATTACTTTAAGCGGAGATTGGCTGATAAAGATAGTGAGATTGCAGCACTCAAGAGGCGCCTTGAGAGCCATGCGTCCGCTTGATTCGCCAGATGTGGTGGCGCGCGCGATTGCGACCATATTGCGGGACAAGAAACTCTTTAATCTGGCGCCACGGTGGCTTCAAAAACTTGCCAGGCGGTAACGCCTCAGGGGCTTTCTTGTCGGGCGTACGCTAAGCGTGGGGGGAACTTATGTGCTGCGCATCTGGGCCTGACAGGTCCCAGCAAGGTCGGACGGCTTAAGTTATCGATGCCACGTTCCGCAGGTGGGCAAGAGTCAAGGGCTTTGCGTCGTGAGTCACGAGACGTGCGGGCAAGACTGTTTGCGATAGAGCGTATCTGTGTGCTACTGAAGTTATTGCGATCTAGTCGACGAGGTCGTCAGCCTAAGGGTGATCCGGGTGAGGCAGGTGGGGTACTCATCATGTTGCAACTTGGCAAGATTAGGTTCGATGATTAGCAGATCCGGCGGCTCGTCGTGTTGCATAAGCAATCGGCGCAAGTTAGTTTGCGTGATTGACGTGATGTGCGTTGCCCGTGTTATTTCGATGTTAATCAAGAGGTGGCTTGTCGCTTGCTTGTTTTGCTGAACGGATTGATTGGAAGCCTATACACTGGAAAGGTTTCGAACTAAGGACCGACGACATGCCGAAGCCGCTCAGCGCTAGTGAATAGTATTTTTCTCAGTGCATGACCCATGTGACCGGATAAAGCCTTTTCGGGATCTAGAAGAATTTGTGCAATCGCTTCGTCAGAAATCGCAAGCCTTTCGGCTGCGGTCAACTGAGCCTTCAACTCGAAACCAAAAGGGCCGCCCACCTCGGTATGAAAAGATCGAGTGAGTGCTGATACTTGCGACTTGTAGCCAATCAAGGACGATCCGATTAAGCGGCCGTTTGCAAAGGGTGAAACAAGGACGTGCACGTGCGGATTGGGCTGGTCGAAATGCGCTACGGCCGATAGCACTGGTTGGCCCCAGAACCTCTCAAAAAATGCGACAGACGCTTCAAAGTACTCTAGTGGTCCGAGATAATTTGACGGTGCTGAGACGACGACTTCAACCGCGGCAACGTGATCGCGGCGCAGGCTTTTAATGGCATTATTTTCCTTGAGCTGCTCATGTAAAGCCTTCACCGCTTCGCTGGCTTTTGGGCCTCGGAGAATTACGTTGTGGCGCGACTTGCTGGAGTCGATCGCGTGTCGGTGCTCGTGAGCTGTTGATATGATTTCTCTTAGGTTGTGCCTAAGCGCCCCCAAGAGTGTCGGGGCCTTTATTTTCTTA
>VGHV01000513.1 GCA_016868095.1 Betaproteobacteria bacterium | reverse complement strand
TTGCGTGGTGATGCAAGGCATCGGGATTTGATCGTATTATCCGAGGGGGCGGAGCATGCTCGCCTGCTCCCCGATTGGGACATGGAACTAGTGAGCGCTTATGAAGCGCATCACTTGCTTCGCGATGCGCTTAGGGAATCTGATCGCTATAGTACGGTTATCGCTTTATCAAGATTGCTCGCGAAGTTGCAACCTGAGTTTTATCGGGCCCCTGAATAAGCTATATGAAGATTTGGTTGTCACTCGAGGGCTGAAAGTTCTATGATGCCGTTCTGGTATTTTAGCAATCGCACATTTATGGAGTCTTCATGATCAATCTGACAAATACCAAAGTGCTTCCTAAGGCACTGCGTCAAATCGCTTTTGCTACGGGCGCTCTTATGTTTGGTCTAGGCCTGGCCCAAGCTGCAAGCATTAAGTGGGCTGCCCAAAATGACATTCTCACGCTCGATCCACATTCGCAAAATCATGCGACAACGAACAACATCGTTGGCCACGCTTACGAGGGCTTGGTTCGATACGACAAGAATTATCGTATTGAGCCCTGCCTGGCCACGAGCTGGCAAACCGTCAATCCTACGACTTGGCGTTTCAACTTGCGCAAAGATGTGAAGTTTCACGACGGTTCGAGTTTCACCGCTGACGACGTTGTTTTTTCTTTCGACCGTATCAGGCAGCCCCAAGGCACGATGCAAATTTATGTGGCGGGGGTGAAAGAGATTAAAAAGGTTGACGATCACACGATCGATGTCGTGCTCGACAAGCCTAATCCTGTGCTTTTAAACAGTCTCGTTACTTTCTTGATCATGGATAAGGAATGGGCTGCTAAGAACAAGTCTGAGAAAGTTCAGGATTACAAGGCCAAAGAAGACACCTTCGCTTCTCGTAACACCAATGGGACTGGCCCCTTCGTCATAAAGGAATGGGCTCCTGACCAACGTATTGTTATGACAGCTAATAAGTCCTGGTGGGGTAAGTCAGAGGGCAATGTTACCGATGTTACCTATACGCCGATCAAAGCTGATGCGACCAGGATCGCGGCTTTGCTTGCGGGTGATGTTGATCTAGTTACTGATTTGCCTACTCAGGATGTTGCACGACTTCGATCCACCACAAGCTTGTTTGTGCTAGACGGTCCTGAAGTTAGAACAATCTTTCTCGGTTTGGACCAAGGTAGCGAGGAGTTGAAGTACGGCGTCAAAGGCAAGAATCCATTCAAAGATGTTCGGGTTCGTCGCGCGCTTTCGATGGCGGTCGATCGTCCAACCATTCAGCGTACCATCATGAGAAACCTTTCGATTCCCGCTGCCATCTTGGTTGCGCCAGGGGTTCATGGATATACCCCTGATCTTGATAAGACAGGCCCAGCAAATGTGGATGCAGCCAAGAAGTTATTGGCGGAGGCAGGCTACCCGGGTGGCTTTGAATTTACCCTTGATTGTCCAAATAATCGTTATGTAAACGATGAGGAGGTATGCCAGGCCGTTGTTGGTATGTGGGCGAAAATTGGTGTAAAAACCAAATTAAATGCAATGCCCTTTGGACCCTTTATTTCAAAGATCCAGAACTTTGATTCGAGCGCTTACATGCTTGGATGGGGCGTTGCAACCTATGATGCTCAGTATAGTTTGCAGTCCTTGGTTCGCACCAAGACCACTGGGGCAGACGGCAACTTTAACTTAAGCAAGGTTAGTCATCCAAAGGTCGATGCCCTCGTCGACGCTATGAAGACTGAAATGGATAAGGCAAAGCGCGATGCAATGATCCGCGAAGCCCTAACGATTACTCGAGATGAAGCGTTATACATCACTTTGCATCATCAGATGCGTCCTTGGGCCATGAAAAAATCGGTCAGCATCGCTCATAATTCCAATGACGCACCCAAGATGTATTACGCCACTGTGAAGTGATCAAGCTAATTTACCCGCGTCAATTTGATTGAACCTTTTTAGCTTTGTTTGCATTTGTCGTTAGACGTTTGCTCCAGGCCAGCATGGTTATGCTGGTCGTTGCATTTATAGCGTTCTCTCTTTTTCAGTATGTTGGCGACCCTGTC
>VGHV01000512.1 GCA_016868095.1 Betaproteobacteria bacterium | reverse complement strand
ACGGATAAGACCGTCGATGCTCTGATGAAACTCGATCTGCCCGCAGGCGTCGATGTGGAAATCAAACTACAGTAGTTGAGGCCCAAGCTGGCTAATTTGTAGACAAGAAGATTTTCGCCTATACTTTAAGGCTTTCCTCCGAAACGCACGCGAATTGGGGGAATAAAGCGCCACTGATATTAAAAATCGCGGCGCGATGCACCAACCATTAGCGCCTGGCCAATCGAAGTCAGGCATGGAGAAACAACATGAGCCTGGGCCTTTTGGGTCGCAAGGTCGGCATGATGCGTATTTTTACGGATGACGGTGATTCCGTGCCCGTAACCGTACTCGATGTGTCGAATAATCGCGTGACTCAGATCAAAACCGTCGAGAACGACGGCTACAGCGCAGTGCAAATCGCCTTTGGCGATCGCCGCGCCTCCCGTGTTAACAAAGCAGCAGCAGGCCACTTCGCAAAAGCTGGAGTGACTGCCGCCCGGGTATTGCGGGAGTTCCACCTTCCGGCCGATCAGGCCTCGACAATGAGTGCGGGGTCGGTGCTTGGCTTGGACCTGTTTCAAGTTGGGCAAAAGGTCGATGTCGCCGGGACATCGATTGGCAAGGGCTTTGCAGGAACGATCAAGCGGCACAATTTCTCCTCGCAGCGTGCCTCGCACGGTAACTCGCGGTCGCATCGTGTTCCGGGCTCTATTGGCATGGCGCAAGACCCTGGTCGTGTATTTCCTGGCAAGCGCATGTCTGGCCACCTTGGTGCGGTAGCGACGACCGTTCAAAACCTTGAGATTGCTCGGGTTGATGCTGAGCGAGGTTTGCTGATGGTCAAAGGTGCGGTCCCAGGTGCTAAGGGCGGTGATGTGGTTGTGACGCCGGCCGTGAAACTAGCCCCTGCGGTCACAGCCTAAGGAGCGCATGCATGGAACTTAAATTGCTCAATGAGCAGGGGCAGGCCTCAGGAAATGTGGCTGCTCCCGATACGATTTTCGCTCGAGACTTTAATGAGCCTCTCATTCACCAGGTTGTCGTTGCCTACCAAGCCAACGCAAGAAGTGCGAATCGGGCGCAAAAAGATCGATCAGAAGTCAGGCATTCAACAAAAAAGCCCTGGCGGCAAAAAGGTACGGGTCGGGCTCGTGCCGGGATGACCTCAAGCCCGCTATGGCGCGGAGGTGGCCGGACGTTTCCGAACTTGCCTGAGGAAAACTATACGCAAAAAGTCAACAAGAAGATGTTTCGTGCAGGGATCTGCTCGATTCTTTCGCAACTTGTTCGCGAAGACCGGGTTGCCGTGGTTGACCAGTTCTCTGTGGAAGCGCCCAAAACAAAACTGCTTGCACAAAAGCTCAAGGGCATGGGTCTAGATTCGGTGCTTGTCATCGCGGATAGTCCAGACGACAACCTGCTGTTAGCGGCAAGAAATCTGGCCAATGTGTTAGTTCTCGAACCCAAACACGCTGATCCGGTGGCACTGATCCATTACAAAAAAGTGCTGATTACCAAGCAAGCGCTGGCTAAAGTCGAGGAGATGCTCGGATGAATCAGGAACGCCTCATGAAAGTCCTGCTCTCGCCGATCGTCTCGGAAAAGAGCACGCAACTGGCCGAAAAGCGCAATCAGGTCGCGTTTCGTGTGATGGAAGATGCTACGAAGACCGAAGTGAAAGCAGCCGTCGAACTCCTCTTTAAGGTTGAGGTCGATGCTGTTCAAGTTCTAAATCTTCCTGGCAAGTCCAAGCGCTTCGGTCGTTTCGTCGGTAAGCGCCGAAATACCCGTAAAGCCTATGTCTGCTTGAAGGCCGGTCAGGAAATTAACTTTGCGGAGGTCGCGTAATCATGACTATTGTCAAAGTTAAACCGACTTCTGCCGGCCGCCGTGGGATGGTCAAGATTGTTACGCCTGGCCTCCACAAAGGAAAGCCGGTCGCATCACTGACCGAAAGTAATAAACGAGGATCTGGACGTAATAACAACGGCCACATCACAACCAGGCATCGTGGCGGCGGGCATAAGGCACACTACCGAGTCGTCGATTTCCGGCGCGATAAGGATGGGATTGCCG
>VGHV01000511.1 GCA_016868095.1 Betaproteobacteria bacterium | reverse complement strand
TTGGGATTTTGGAGGCGTGCTCACCTCAAGCCCTTTTGAGGCTTTCGCAGATTTCGAAATGCGGCAGGGTATTGAGCCTGGATTTATCCGCCGCGTAAACAGTCACAATCCGGACCATAACGCTTGGGCAAGGCTTGAGCGGGATGAGTTGAGCGCCGAGGGTTTTGATCTCGCTTTTGCGCTTGAAAGTGAGGCCTTAGGGCATCGTATTGCTGGTTCGGAGATTCTGCCCTTAATCGCAGGAACAATTAGACCGGCGATGGTGCAAGCCTTAAGAGTCATCAGCGAAACCCTGAAAACAGGGTGCATCACCAACAATTTCAAGGCGATCTCCACCCTGCAAACCCAAGATTCAAAGCTTTCAGATTCAAAGCCTTCTTTCGCAAGTTTATATAAGCGCGACATCATGTACTTGTTTGATCATGTCATCGAAAGCGCAATTGTTGGCATCAGAAAGCCTGATCCTGCGATCTACAAGATGATGACTGAAGCACTCGATGTGGATCCAGAACGATGTATTTATTTAGACGATCTAGGCATTAATCTAAAGCCTGCCAGAGCTATGGGCATGCAAACGATCAAAGTCACCAATCCGAGCGCTAGCATCGATCAACTCAGCAGCTTGCTTCAAATCGATCTGCGTGCCCATCCATAGGCATTCATGGCCTTCGCAAGCCGGCTCTCAAGCTTGGGCCAAACTTCGGGATTAACAAGCCGCGGCGGCTTCACGCCACCTAAAAAGTCAATAACTTGTTCAGCGCCCCAAAGCGCTGCTCTGTATCGGGCTTGGCTTGTGACACCTGCGGTATGAAAGCTTGAAATAACCTTTGGGTGTTGGACTAAGGGGTAATCGGAGGGCGGAGGTTCGTGATCCCAGACATCAAGCCCTGCCCCGGCAAGCTTACCTTGTTCAAGAGCTTGGTGTAGCGCAGCTTCATCATGGATGCCACCTCGGGCGGTGCTGATAAACCACGCGCCTGGCTTCATCGCTGCGAAGCGCTTCGCGTTGAACATGCCGATGCTGCTTGCATCGCGTGGGCAGTGAAGACTGACAACATCGGAGGAGGCGAGCAATGCTTCAAGTGAAACAGCTTCTGCGCCGCGCTCGCGAATCGTCAATGGATTCAGCAATGGATCGTAGGCAATGACCCGCATGTCGAAGGCATGAGCGAGCTTTGCCAGTTCACGTCCAACCATGCCGATGCCGACGATACCAAGGGTTTTACCGCCTAATTCAGACCCCATCAGGTCTTCTCTTGAAAAAGAGCGATCAGCGCTACGTAGCATCCGATCGCCTTCGCCAAGCCGGTGGCTAAGCCCAAGCATAAGCCCAAGCGCATGCTCTGCTACAGACCTCGCATTACAGCCGCTTTGATTAAGCACGGCAATGCCTGCCTTCGTACATGCCTCGACATCAACAGTATCAAATCCTGCACCGCTGCTTGAAACACAAAGCAATTGGGGGCATTGATCGATGAGTTTTTCATGGGCCCACCAGGCTTTTGGTAACTCGTCCTTAGCGGCTGTGATTAGGTAAACATGAGCGCTCGCAAGCGCTTCAAGTGCAGCCCTGTCTTCTCCCTGTCGTTTCACGGTGACGAGACTTATATCGGCCTCTTGTGCGAAACGTTGTTCCAGAATCGAGTCATACCAGACATCAAAACGGACGACCTGCTTTTGCTTCATGCCCATCACCTTGTTATGTTTTGTGTAGATGCTAAGTTTCGCTACATTGACAAAAATGGGAGCTTGCCATGAACTCAAGCTTGATGTCCGCCGCACAGCCTCAGCTGGAAACGGGGGCCGATACTTTTTCCTCGGTCAGACGCCATCAACTTTCCGATATTGTGCGTCGCTCTGCCTTGCGCTTTCCCGATCGCATGGCTATTTGTTGCGGGGAGACGCGCTGGACTTATTCCGAATTCGATCGATTGGTAAGCCGACTCGCAGCGGCCCTTCGACACGAAGGTCTCGGTGCAGGGGATCGGGTCGGTATTCTTGCGCGCAACTCGCATGCCTTTGCGCTTTGGCGATTCGCAGTCGCACGGATAAATGCGGTTTTTG
>VGHV01000510.1 GCA_016868095.1 Betaproteobacteria bacterium | reverse complement strand
ACGCATTCGTGTTGCCGCACTTTAGCGACGAAGGAACGCCGCTGCGGCCAGAGTTCGTTGTGGGAGCGCTCCAAAAGGTGCTGCCCGAGGATGTGATTCTCTCGCTTGATTCAGGCGTTCATCACAATTGGTTTATGCAGTTTTGGAAGGCGAGACGGCCCCAAAGTATGCTCAATAGCTGGGGCTATTCATCGATGGGCTTCGGGGTTTGCGGCATTTTGGGCGCGCAACTGGCAGCCCCCGATCGCGTGTGCGTTTCGGTCTGCGGCGATGGGGGTTTCACCATGGTCCCCTATGTGATTTGCACGGCGGTTGAATATGATCTTCCCTGTATTTGGATCGTTTGGAACAACTTTGCCTGGGCGGCGATTCGCGATATACAAATGGGCATGTTTGGTGGCCGCGAGATTGGTACTGCATTTTATAAAGGGCAGGATCGATCTAAACCCTACAACCCTGACTTTGCCGCCTGGGCAAGAGCAGCAGGGGCAGACGGCTACACCGTAACTCGAGCAGCCGATCTCATACCGAGCATCGAACAAGCCATTCGTATGCGCCGTCCTGCCGTGATTGATGTTCATGTTGATGACAAGATCAAGCCGCCGTCGACCGGCACCTGGCAATTGCCACCGACCCCTTTCAAGGAGCCGGTTTTTGGCGGGCCGTGGCGGCCAACTCAAGGAGATTAAGCATATGCAAGGGCTATTGGCTGTTTGGAACGACTGTGATGCGCACCGTCTTGCTGATTTCGAACGATGGTACATGGGTGAGCATTTATCGGACCGGGTAAGACTGGATGGATTTGAGCAAGGTGTGCGTTACGAAGCAGTTGATGAGGCTCAAATACCGAGGTTTTTTACGGCCTACGATATGTCATCTCCCGAGGTCATCCACAGCCCGATTTATCAGCAGTCGCTTCGAGAGCCTAGCGAGGCTACCCGAGACATCATGGCGCATTTCAGAAACATGTGGCGAAGTGTTTCAAAACTTGAGGCGATGTCCGGCCATAGTTCGGGCGCATGGATATTGGTTTTAAGACTCGGTCTGCTCGCCGGTTTTGGTGGCCGAGCACAAGATGATCCGCCAATCGCCGATGCTCAGTCATGGTCAGCCTTGCTTGACTTAGAGCGGCCCCAAAGGGCGATCCGCTGGCGGGTCTATGCCAATAGTCTGAAGGCTCTTGCAAACTCACCCGAGGCGCGATTCAGACCCCAGGCCGACTGCGCCCCAGAGGCCATAGTCATTATTGAACACCTTCGCCGAGCTGATCTGCTACACAGCCTGGAGCATTGGCTTGGCAGGCCAGCGGTGAAGTCCCTGCTAAAGAGCCATCAAGGGCAGGCCGCTGCATTCCTCGAAATGACCCGAATGGACCATCGCAGCTTTAAGTCCTAAGTCTCTCGGTGAGCGCTCGCAGCCCGTGGAAGTAGGATCGAAGACCGAATCCAGTCACGACACCCACGCAAGCTTCGGCGGTGACGGACTTCATCGCTCGGCGTTCAATGTTTGACATATGCACTTCAACAGCGGGCATGCGTATACCGCGCAAGCAATCGCGCAGCGCATACCCAGCATAGCTAAAGCCTGCCGGGTTCATGAGCAGCCCCGCGTAGCCGGCACGGTCACACTCATAAATCCATCCGATCGCCTCACCTTCAATATTACTCACGCGGATATCGAGATCAATGCCTAAACCTTTGGCCTCATCAAGCAGCATGGCATGTAGTGTTTGCAAATCCGTGGTGCCGTAAATTTCAGGCTGACGAATGCCCAGGTACTCCATGTTGGCGCCTTGAAGGCAGAGTACTTTCGGGCTCGGCGATTCGCTCATGTTGATTCCTTGTTATGCCGTCTTGGGTAGTCTTTGAGGCCTGGTGGATCCCTGAAGCAGGCAGCGATGGGTACGGGTAATGCGCTAAGAGCGCCTTTGTCAGTTGCTACTCGATGCTCAAAAAGGCCTCGAGCCGCAAAATGTGGATCTTGCCTTGCTTCAGATACCGTGTTAACAACTTGAACACAAACATCCTTGCCTTCGAATAACGAGAGCCAATGGGCTAATGGCATAGAGGCGAGC
>VGHV01000509.1 GCA_016868095.1 Betaproteobacteria bacterium | reverse complement strand
AGCAGCATATTTCCAAACTGTCGCCTGCGGTGAAAGGGTTGACCGCCAGGCCCCATGACGTCGGCACTTAAATCCATGCCTGGCCCATAAACCCAGTAGTACTCAGGAAGCAGGCTTGCAAGTACCGCGGCTTGGTCGACCATGCCAGTTCGCTTGGCATGTCGTTCCACTTCTTGCAACGCAATCAGGTCCGCGCCGCGAACTGTGTCAGCAATTCTTGCCAAGTCAACTTTCTCGTCTCGCCCCGTGCCAAACTGTATGTTGTAGCTCACGATTTGCATGTCAGACGTCCTCTGTATGATGAATACCCTTCAAGCTGCCTAAAAGCATGGGACCTAAACGTATTATCTGCCTAACAGAAGAAAGTACCGAATGGCTTTACCTGCTCGGGGAATCTGATCGGATTGTGGGCATTTCGGGATACACCGTAAGACCCAAGCAGGCAAGGCTTGAAAAGCCCCGTGTTTCCTCTTTTCTCGATGGCAAGGAAGACAAAATCCTCGCACTTAGGCCAGACCTAGTCATCGGGTTTTCCGATATGCAAGCGGTCCTTGCTGATCGACTCATTCGAGCGGGACTGAGTGTTTGGATCACTAATCAGCGCAGCATTGAAGAAATCTTTGAGACGATGGAGATGCTTGCGAGTCTGGTTGGCGCGCAAGCGCGTGCGAAACAGTGGATCGATCAATGTCGTGAAGAGCATCACCGTTTAAGCGAGCGGGCGAAGTCATGGGGCCCGCCCCTGCGTGCTTACTTCGAGGAGTGGGATGATCCAATGATTTCGGCGATTCGTTGGGTGTCTGAATTGATGGCTTTGGCAGGTGCTCAGGATGTGTTTGAACATTTATCACAACAATCCTTAGGTAAGCACCGAATCGTAGCGTCATCGCATGCCGTTGTTGATGCAAATCCTCAAATAATTTTTGGGTCCTGGTGCGGCAAGAAGTTTCGGCCTGAGCGATTGAAGGCTCGAGAAGCTTGGGACAATATCGATGCTGTTAAGAACGATCTGCTTTTTGAGATAAAATCGAGCGAAATACTTCAGCCCGGACCGGCTGCTTTAAGCGACGGACTTAGGCACATGCACCAGCGCATTGACGAGGCACGGAAGTTATACGATGCTGGGGTTTGAAATCGTATTTCAAACGCATCTGTTGCCAGTTTCCCGCGAGGGCAGGCAGACACAAACATGCTAAGCCATCCCGAGCGAGCATTAGCCAGGTTGCTTGATGAGGCATTGATTTGCGCCATGGATCGAACCGCTGAAGGCGACGAGTTGCCGGTGCTATGGGGCGAGGGTTGGCAGGCGAGTGCCCGGTCCTTGAGGGCACAAAGCCATCGCATTGCTCGATCACTGACAGCTTTAGCATTACAAGCCAACACCCCAATCATCTTGCGAGTCTCGAATCGCGCAGAAGACTTTGCGGTCATGCTTGGTCTTTGGCTGGCAAAGCTTGTCGCGGTTCCCGTTCATCGCACGAGTCCGCAAGCAGTGCTAGATGCTGTATGCCAGAAAGTGGCTGCGCCTTATGTGATTGACTGGCGATTTGATCAACGCGATGCTGAGGAGCCGATGCATGACTGGCTTTATCCGACGTCCGTCGAGCCGCGAAGCCTTCATGCAAACGAAAAGGCCTTGCTTGAGGATGCAGCATTGATCGTAATGACTTCTGGATCAACGGGTTTACCCAAGGGCGTTGTTCTCAGGCATGAAGCCTTTGCCGGTAAGCTTGCAGCGATTCAGTCGATGCTTCGAGTGGCAAGCGACGATCGGGTTTTACTTGTGCTCAATAACAGCTTTAGCTTTGGGCTTTGGATGAGCTTTCTTGGATTGATGCATGCACGTGATGTTGTGCTTAGTGAGCGATTTGATCCTGCGGCATTTTTTTCAAGTCTCCTCGATAAGCAGATCACTTTAAGTGCTGTGGTACCCACCATGATGAGAAGTCTGGCTGCACACTTCTCACCCGAACAATTGCTAGAACAAAGCCAGCAACTAAGCCTCAAGGGCAAGCTGGCGCAACTTGTGATTGGCGGCGAATCGCTCGGGACGCAACTTTCCGCTGATTTGAGACAG
>VGHV01000508.1 GCA_016868095.1 Betaproteobacteria bacterium | reverse complement strand
TTTGATTGATCGCCTTCTTGGTCTCTTGGACCAAGACAGGATCCATCGCCGATAAGTGGCTTGCAATTTGCAACGCCCTCGTCAGATGCTCACCGGTCTGAACCACTTCGCTCACAATACCCATCGCTAGCGCCTCCTGGGCGGGTATATGGTCAAGACCAGACAGAATGATCCGCTTTGCTTGTTTAGGCCCTGTGATCCAAGGCAGAAGCATCGTGACAATCCCTGCACCAAACTTCAATTCAGGCTCTCCAAAAAAAGCATCGCTCGAAGCGATGGTGTAATCGCAAGCCAATGCCAGCTCAAAGGCTCCCGCGAGACAGGGTCCATGAACCGCTGCGATCGTAGGCTTTTTGCAATCCCAAAACTGCATGGTCGCTTTAAAATCTAAATCGAGAATCTCACGCCAAATCGCTGCCCCGACCGGTGCCAAGGCCATTTGATCCTTCAAATCAAAACCTGAAGAAAAACCCTTGCCCGCTCCGTGAATCACGATAGCTCGAACCGAAGCGTCGCGTTGAGCCTCGTCGACTGCCGCGCATAATGCAAGCAGAAGATCGCGTGATAAGGCATTCACCCGCTGGGGTCGATGGAGTTCAATACAAAAGATCGCGGCCTTGCGCTCGATGTTTATAAGCTCTTCTGACATAGCCCGCCTTTCATGCAACAATCATTTTTGATTTTCAATCATTTGCTTTCTTAATAAGCCTCGATCAATTTTTCCGGTACGACCTTGCGGAAGCTCATGACCGATACGAATCACATCAGGGTGTTTGTAGCGCTCTAAAAAGCGACCGAGCTCAAGCCTAAGCGCCTTTTCATCGATCGAAAAGCCTGGTTTAGGAATCAGAAGTGCAGCAATGCGCTCACCCATCAAGGGATCATCGATCCCAGTGACGAGCGCGGCTGCGACCGCCTCACATCGACAAAGTGCAAGTTCCACTTCCTGCGGTGTTACTTTATTTCCACCGCGCGATATCAACTCTTTGCTTCGACCCTTAAGGTAGACAAAACCATCTTCGTCCGCCTGGGCCAAATCGCCGGTACGCAGCCAGCCATCGTTTAGGCTTGCAGCACTAAGCGCTTCATCACCAAGATAGCCGCTCATCAAAAACGCACTCTTGATCGTCAACTCGCCAACTTGCAGGGGCGCGCAAGGTAAGCCCTGCTCATCCACAATACGAAAGCACACCCCAGGCGCTGCCTGGCCGATGCTATCAGGATGAGCAGGATAATCCTCGGGCATCAAAAAGAAATCACAGGTACAGCTCTCGGTGAGTCCATAAATATCAATGAGCCGAGCCGGTGCGATCCACTGTCTCAAATCAGCGGAAAGTTGCGTCCCGAGCGATTCGCCGCCAATCACAAGTTGCGCCAGCTTGCCCTTGAGGCTTAGTTGATGGCTTTGTTCTAGCAATTGTTCGGGTGAGAAGTGTGCAGCCAGACTTCTCATCATGGTGGGTACCACAGCACTTAAAGTGATCTGCTTATCGAGGAGACTTGAAAAAAATGCAGCAGGATCAAATCGCTCACTAAGCACAACATCACGTGCATGCATCAATCCAAGAAAGCTCATCCAAAGCCCAAAGCTAAAGCTGTTATTGAGCACAAGTAAAACCCGATCTTCGCTTGCCACTCGAAGCATCGACTGAATCGCTGCAAGCTTACCGGCAAAGGCTTCATGCCTGAGAACAACACCCTTGGGTAAACCCGTTGATCCAGAAGTCATTACGATCAATGCTGCATCCTCAAGCAAGGCCTTTTCGTTTGCATGAAGGCTTCGCGGCTTGACGGACGTCGGATAAAGCCGGTCATACATCGGCTCCTCAGCGTCGCGTTGATCAAATCGCCAGTCAATCACATAAGGCGCAGCCACTTTCTGGCATACAGCATCTAGCACTGCTTGCGGACTCGTGCGATGAACGGGAACCGCGACAAGCTTTGCCAGCCAAAGACCAAGCATGACTGCAAAGTCTTCTGCGCGATTCGAGACTCGCAAGATGATTGGGGTGTTGGCTTGTAATGCTAAAGCTGTAAGTGATCGAGCAATGCGATGGCTTTGTGCCCTCAAGGACCGGGCACTCA
>VGHV01000507.1 GCA_016868095.1 Betaproteobacteria bacterium | reverse complement strand
ACCCGATGGTCGCAGACGGGATCAAAACGATGTGGATTGTTTTTCTCGCTGGGCCATGGCGCGGTGGTTGTGCTGATGGCCTGTGCCCTGGCTTATTGGGCAAAGCATTGGCAGGTCCCGATCTGGTTTGAGCAAATTGGCGCTGCGATTTCGATGCTCCTGCTCACCACACTCGGATGCCTCAATCTCTACCAAGTCTGGGTCACCCCGAAAGGGCAACGTGTACAAGCCCGAGGCCTTTGGCGTGCCAAGCTGCTTTCTCGATTGCTCAGTATGCAATTTGGCTTCAGTCCAGCAGTTTGGTGCTTTGCCATAGGTGCTCTTTTTGCGCTGTCCTTCGATACCTTATCGCAGGCCTCCTTGTTTGCACTCTCATCGAATGAACAGGGAAGTGCATGGTTTGCGTTGGTTCTCGCCCTTGCATTCACTGCAGGCATGATGTTGACCGACGGTGTCAACGGCTGGCTTGTCGCTGAGGTGCTCAGCCGCTCGGACCGGGCCGGTTGGGTTGCTTCGCGATTGCTCAGTGTGTTGGTCGCCTTGCTCAGCTTTACGGTGGCTGGGCTGGGAGCCAGTAAATGGTTGATACCGCAATGGGATGCCTGGCTTTCAGATCATGCTGCCTGGCTTGGGCTTGGTTTGACGGCTTTAGTACTTGGAGCAGGGCTCGGATTTGCCCGCTCGCCGCGTCATACCTCGAAAGATGAAAGTTTCTAAGGGATTAGCTTGCTAAGCAAGCGGTGCTTGGGGTTTCCTGGCCAGCCAAAAAAAGACCGAACCTAGGCCTGCCAAGCCAGCCAGCACCGTAAAACCCGATCGATAGTGGCCCGTGAGATCAGCGAAGGCGCCAGCGACTAGGGGGCCGCCAATTTGGCCAATCATGATGATGATGCCCGATAGGCCCAGAATCATGCCGATCGACTTGCGGCCAAAATAATCGGCTCGCAGGGCTTGCATAAAGGGTCCACGCAAGCCCCAGGCTGCGCCATGAAGGATGGCAAAGCCAATAAGCATCCAGGTGGCTTGCGACCAGGCGAGCATCATCAAACCGCTGGCGTGCATGATCATGCAAAGTGCAGAGATTTTGCGTTTTTCAAATCGGTCGCCGCACCACCACCCGATCAAGACGCCGACGATTTGAAAAACCGTCATCAAGGTAATGACCAGCGAGGCCTGGGCAACGCTATAGCCCAGGCCTTCTTTCATATGGGTTATCGCATGCACGTTGACAGCGGTGACCACAAAAAGCGCCGATCCGTGCCCAAGACTTAAGAGCCAGAAGGCCGACGTTCTTAGCGCTTGCCTTGCCGTGAACTCGATACTTTGTCCCGATTCTTCGCTTTCAAGATCATCCCTTGCGGGCAGCCCGTCGACGGTTTGACCAACATCGGCCGGTCGTCGCTTGAAGTTGCGCGCCAATGGCCAGCCAATCAGGATGAAGGCAAGTCCAGAGCAAAAGGCCGTGCTGCGCCAACCCCAGGTCTGCATCGTCCAGGCGACGACCGGTACGAAAATCCCTCCAAAGGCAAGACCGAGCGAAAGCGCAGAAAGGGCTCTTGCTCTGAGTCGTTCAAACCAATGAATGATCGCGACATTGATGGGGAAAAAGCCGCAGAGGCTCGAACCCAAGGCAATCACGAAAAATGCGGTGTAAAAGCCAAGCAGGGTGTCGATTTGGCTAAGCAGCATAAACCCGCCACCGAGCACACATATACCCAGACGGATCATCCCCTGTGGGCCGAAGCGGTCGATGAACCATCCCATGAGTGGCCCAAGTGCTGCGGCTTCCATAGGCTGAAGGGTTGCAGCGCCCGAGAGTGCGGTTTTACTCCAGCCGAACTGGCTCGATAAGACGGCAAGATAGGCGCCAAAGGCCTGGTGCAGCAGTCCCGCTTGCAAGAACTGGATGCCGCCACCTGAAGCTACCATGCGCCATCCTTGAAACTTCCACGCCGAGCTTATCGCTGTTCGCACGTGATAGCCTCGAGGCCCATAGTCATATCCATACCCTAAGCTTAAATGAGATGAATCTCCAATGGCAGACAAGGCGTTTCGATGCCTTGGAAGTTCGACAGCTTTACCAATTGTTACAGTT
>VGHV01000506.1 GCA_016868095.1 Betaproteobacteria bacterium | reverse complement strand
ATCAAATGATCGATCGCTATCTCGCTGAGCTTGATGCAATGGGTTGTGTTATCGCGATCACTGCAGACCACGGTATGAATGCCAAGGTTGGCATGAATGGTATGCCCGATGTGATTTATTTGCAGGACTGGTTTGACCAACAAATCGGCTTGGGGCGCGCGCGAGTGATTCTTCCAATTACCGATCCCTATGTGGTTCACCACGGCGCACTTGGCTCCTTCGCTACGGTTTACCTGCCCGATGAAGTCGCCAAGAAAGACATTATTCATGAACTCGCTGGCATGCGCGGTATGGCATGTGTGCTTAGTCGAGAGGAGGCTGCGCTGAGCTTTGAGCTGCCGGAAGACCGGATCGGTGATTTGGTATGCGTATCGTCACGCTTCACGGTCATTGGAACAAGCGCTTCACGGCATGATTTATCAGGCCTTGATGTGCCGCTTCGATCCCACGGTGGCATGAGTGAACAAGGCGTGCCACTCATCCTCAATCGGCCGGTCCCTGGTCTAGACATAAATCGTCGTTGGCGTAATTTTGATGCCTTTGATCTCGCTTTAAATTATTGTTGAGCCATAAAAGCCTTATCGACCCAAGCCATTTAAGCGCCAAACATGCAAGCTAACATCAAACAATACATCCGCGACCTCGGACTTGATTCGATGCGGCTTGCAGGGCGACGCGTCGGGTCGGATCGTGCAAAGCTTGAGGGCTTATCGCGGGTGATCGAAGTATTTAATCCTTATAGCGGCGAGTTGTTAGGCACGGTACCTAAAGCGAGTCTTGAAGAGCTCAGAGAAACCTACGCGCTGGCAAACGATACAAAGCCTGCATTGAGCCGATTCGATCGTGCCACGATTTTGAACAAGGCTGCGAGCATTGTTTCGGGACGTCGCGAGGAGATCGCCGCATTGATTACCGCAGAGTCAGGTCTTTGCCATAAAGACGCGGTCTATGAGGCAGGACGGGTCAGCGACGTGCTTTTATTTGGTGCCACCGAAGTACTGAAGGATGATGGGCAAATCTTTAGTTGTGATCTCACCCACCACGGCAAGCGCAGGCGGGTTTATACCCAACGAGGTCCGTTGCTCGGCGTGATTAGTGCCATCACACCCTTCAATCACCCGATGAATCAGGTAGCCCATAAGATTGTGCCAAGCATTGCAACGAATAATCGGATGGTCTTGAAGCCTTCAGAAAAAGTACCATTTTCTGCCATTCTTTTTGCTGACATGCTTTACGAGGCTGGTCTGCCGCCCGCCATGCTGAGTGTGATTACCGGAGACCCTTGCGAAATTGCAGACGAGATGCTCTCCAACGCTGCTGTGGATTTGGTTACCTTCACGGGCGGTGTTTCGATTGGCAAAGCGATTGCTGCAAAGGCGGCTTATCGACGCCTTGTTTTGGAGCTCGGCGGCAACGATCCGCTCATTGTGATGGAGGATGCTGACCTGGAGGAGGCAGCGAGCCTAACGGTCGCAGGTAGTTATAAAAATTCAGGGCAACGGTGCACAGCAGTAAAGCGGATACTCGTTCACGAGCAGGTACGCGCTGACTTTACGGACTTGCTGCTCGAAAAAACACGCAACTGGACTTATGGCGACCCTAGCAATCCTCAAAACGATATGGGTACCGTGATCGATGAGTCAGCGGCGCGCTTATTTGAGGCAAGAGTCAACGAAGCGATCGCTCAAGGTGCGCGTTTGCTTCATGGAAATCGTCGAGAGGGTGCTTTGTATGCGCCAACCGTCTTAGATCGTGTCGATCCGGCGATGACCCTGGTGCGCGAAGAAACCTTTGGGCCTGTGTCGCCCATTATTGGTTTTCGTGATGTTAACGAGGCCATACAACTTGCTAACGGCACTGCGTATGGTCTTTCAAGCGCGGTATGTACCAATCGCTTGGACTACATCACCCGATTTATCAGTGAACTCGATGTTGGAACGGTTAATGTGCGCGAAGTTCCCGGCTACCGCTTGGAGCTCACACCCTTTGGCGGTATAAAGGATTCGGGTCTTGGCTATAAGGAAGGGGTGCAGGAGGCAATCAAGAGCTTTACCAATGTGAAAACTTATTCGCTACCTTGGTGAATGTTTTGCACTTTTTTAACGCCACCGTGAAGAAAAGCCGATGAGCATA
>VGHV01000505.1 GCA_016868095.1 Betaproteobacteria bacterium | reverse complement strand
GGCTGGAGTAAACCGTTCCCATTTCCAGACCGATAATTCCGCCGCCAATAATCAGCATGCGCTCAGGAATCAGCGGCAGCTCGAGCGCACCGGTTGAATTGACGACTCGAGGGTCTTCATGAAGAAATGGGAGCTGAATCGCTTCAGAACCAGCAGCAATGATCGCCTTCGCAAAACTGATATTGCGCTTTGAGCCGTCATGTTCATCGACCTCGATGGCATGTGGACTGACGAAAACTGCGCGTCCTTGGACATGCTCTACTTTTCGCGCCTTGGCCATCGACGCCAGACCACCAGTGAGTTTCTTAATCACCGACTGCTTCCAGTCCCGTAAGCCATCGAGTTCAAATTCGGGTCTGCCAAACCTAATGCCATGCTTTGCCAAGCGCTGAGCTTCATCACTAACGGCAGCTACGTGTAGCAAGGCTTTTGAGGGTATGCAGCCAACATTAAGGCAAACCCCGCCGAGGCTGGCATAGCGCTCAATCAGCATCACCTTCATGCCAAGGTCAGCGGCTCTGAAGGCCGCTGAGTACCCTCCAGGCCCACCACCTATAACCAGCAAATCACAATCGAAGTGATCAGTCACAGTGGGTGGTTGCTTACTGGGCACTACTTTGTCGAGCGGTGCCGTGGTGGGTAGTACCTTGTCGGGTCGTGCCTCCACGCTTAGTCGCATGATCAAGCTACCCTCCGAGACCTTATCGCCGAGCTTAACGAGAATCTCCTCGATAACACCTTCTTCGGGTGAGGGAATCTCCATCGAAGCCTTGTCGCTCTCGACCGTGATCAAGGACTGCTCATGCTTGACATGGTCACCTTTGGCGACTAAGACTTCGATCACGCCAACTTCACTAAAGTCGCCAATATTCGGTAGTGTTACATCGACGATTGCCATATCAATCTTCTTTATCAAAGCGTTACGCGTCGGAAGTCGCTAAGTAGCTGGCCAAGATAGCTAATGAATCGTGCGGCCGCCGCACCATCAATCACACGATGATCATAGGAAAGCGACAGGGGCAGCATGAGTCGCGGCTCAAAGCTCGCGGTTCGAGCCTGCCACTGTGGCTTCATCTGCCCGCGCCCTACCCCCAAAATGGCAACCTCAGGGGCATTGATGATAGGTGTAAAAAAGCTTCCGCCAATGCCGCCAAGTGATGAAATGGAGATCGATCCACCTTGCATATCGGCTGGAGAAAGCTTGCCCTCTCTCGCCTTTGCTGCTAGCTCAGAGCTCTCCCGTGCAATATCGAGTATCCCTTTCTTATCAGCGTCTCTTAGAACAGGAACCACCAAGCCATTGGGGGTGTCGGCAGCAAAACCTATATGCATATACTTCTTAAGAATTAAATCATCGCCTTCAAGCGAGGCGTTGAATTCTGGAAAACGCTTCAAACATTGGACCATTGCCTTGACGATGAAGGCAAGCATCGTAAGCTTGACCCCGGACTTTGCGTGTTCGTCGTTGAGGGCTTGTCGGAAGGTTTCAAGATCGCTGATATCAACCTCATCGTGTTGGGTGACGTGAGGAATCATCACCCAGTTGCGATGTAGATTGGCCCCTGAGATTTTCTTGATTCTTGATAAAGGCTTGCGCTCGATCGCTCCAAATTTTTCAAAGTCGACCTTAGGCCAGGAAATTAATCCCAGGGCAGCACCCGAGCCGCTCGCCGATACCCCGCTCTGCTCTGTTGACGAAGGGGTGTTTTGTAAAGCACCCTTTACGTAGCTTTGAACATCGGTTTGGGTAATCCTTCCCTTGGCACCACTTCCCTTGACTCGGCTCAAATCAACACCAAGCTCGCGCGCAAATTTCCGAACCGACGGCGATGCATGAGGCTTGTCTAAGAGAAGTGTTGCAGCGTCGGCCTGGTGAGGTGTTGAAGCTTGGGGCATGGCGGCTTGTGAGGAGGTAGAAGCTGCCTCGAGCTTTGCCGCGCTTGTCGAAGCCACGCTTGTAGTTGCTGTGGCTTTCGTATTTGCGTCTGTCTCATTTGCGCTTGATGCTGTAGTGGTTGTTGCTTTCTCGGTTGTTGCTGTTGCGGTCTGCGCTCGCTCACCTTCGGAAAGCGATTGCGCGCTCGTGCCAGCTGTTTGAATGCGAGCAATCTCTGTACCTTCTGAAACTTTATCGCCAA
>VGHV01000504.1 GCA_016868095.1 Betaproteobacteria bacterium | reverse complement strand
TCGAAGCGCACTTGCAGCGAGCAAGGCAATGCTTGCCCCATCGCTGTGCCCAACAAAGATGTAATCCTTGACCGACCTTGCCATTAAGAAAGCTGGCAAAAAGAAATCAGCTTCTTCATGCATAAATTGAGTCGACCAAGGACTCGATCGAGGACTTGATTCGCCGTAGCCGATTCGTTCATAGGCTATAACTTTTAGCTTCGTCGCTTGATGCAAGGCGGCAGGTAGTTGGTGCCATTGCCTGATGCTACCCAAACCTTCGTGCAACAAGACGACGCAGGGCTCAGCTTGTTCCGCTTCTCTAGTCCAGGACGCCCATCGTAAGCTCACCGAATTTTGACAAGCTCCGAGTGCTGCGGACAATATGAGTTTTTGATGGCCTTTTTCATCGGGCTCAATAGCAGTAGTGATCAGGGGGAATGCCATGAATCAAGCATACATGAGTGGATTCGGTAACGAATTTGCCACCGAAGCCATCAAAGGAGCATTGCCCCAGGGGCGCAATTCACCCCAACGTCCTGCCTTCGGCCTATACCCTGAGCAGATCTCGGGGAGCGCTTTTACGGCGCCTCGGGATCGGAACTTGCGAAGCTGGATGTATCGCATACTGCCCTCGGTGCGTCATGGTGCTTATCAACCCTGGGAGCATCCATCCGATTTAAGCGCAACAGCGCATCAGCCTGTGTCGCCACAACAAGAGCGGTGGAATCCGCCTTCGATGCCTACGCATGATTGCCACTGGCTAAGCTCGCTAAAGAGAATGGCCTTAAATGGTTTGGCTGCTGCTCGACAGGGTGCAAGCATTTATGTGTACGCCGCAAACGCTTCGATGGGTGAGTGCTTTTTTCAATCGGCTGATGGTGAATGGTTGATCATTCCGCAAGAAGGTGGTTTGGTTATCGTGACCGAGTTTGGTAAGCTTAATATCGATCCAGGATTTATTGCAATCATTCCTCGAGGTATCCGATTTCAGGTCAATCTCGCTTCATCGACAGCCAGGGGGTATGCCTGCGAGAATTGGGGAGCACCTTTTCGATTGCCGGATTTGGGCCCAATTGGCTCAAATGGCTTGGCGAATCCGCGAGACTTTGAGTATCCTGTAGCTTCTTATATCGATAAGCCGGGAAGCTATCAGTTAGTGAGCAAATTACTCGATGCTTATTGGATATGTGAGTTGCCAACGCACCCGATGAATGTTGTGGCCTGGCACGGTAACTATGCACCCTACCGGTACCATCTCAAGCGATTTAACACCATCAATACCGTGAGTTTCGATCACCCTGATCCTTCTATCTTCACGGTGCTGACGTCGCCGACCGATAACCCTGGCACGGCTAACCTGGATTTTGTGATCTTCCCTGAGCGATGGATGGTGGCCGAGGATAGCTTTCGGCCACCCTGGTTTCATCGCAATGTGATGAGCGAGTTTATGGGCTTGATCGAGGGCGCATACGACGCCAAGGGGGAGGGTTTTTCCCCAGGGTGTTCAAGTCTTCATAACTGTATGAGTGCGCATGGTCCGGATGCGCACTCAGTTGAAGTAGCTAGCGATGCTGTGCTTAAGCCGCACAAACAAACGGGAACGCTCGCCTTTATGCTCGAGAGTTCACTCGTTTTCCAGCCCACCGACTTTGCCCTGCACGGGGGCTTGCGTCAGAGCGACTACCTGGCTTACTGGCAAAGCCTGCAAAGCCGCTTCCCCGGCTCGGCTGCGACCTAGTTTCAGCAGTTTCAAGGCGGCGCGGCTTGGCTGTGGTGCTGCGGTCCTGCCAACCTTCGCTGCGCGGCTTGGCTGTGGTGCTGCGATCCTGCCAGCCTTCGCTCCGCGGCTTTGCAACGGCGCTGCGGTCCTGCCAGCCTTCGCTTCGCGGCTTGGCAACGGTTGGGCGTTCAGTCCTTGGGAATTCGCGATCGCTTTGACCATAGCCCTGTGGCCGGGATCTGCTCGGTGGCCTTGTGCCGGGCTTACCAGCATTTCGTACCAGTGGCCTAACTTTCGGTTCGAGTCCTGGAATCACGCTATTTTCGAGGCGACGCTCGATCACCCGCTCGATCGCCCGCAGTTTGCGCATATCACTGACTTCAACCATCGTGACTGCAACACCACTTCGTCCGGCGCGCGCCGTGCGACCAATTCGGTGAACATAGTCTTCGGGCTT
>VGHV01000503.1 GCA_016868095.1 Betaproteobacteria bacterium | reverse complement strand
GCCAATCAGGCACAAGCTGCGACTCAATCCAGGTTAAGGGGATGAGAATCACCACACCACAGGCGGTGATGAGACTTAAGCGGGCAAAAGGGTCGCGGCTTGACGGGCGCTGCCTGAGCAGGAGTGAATAAGCCGTCCAACAAAGCACGGCAGCTGCGATCCACAGATCGCCTTCAACCCATTGCATGCTTGACATGGCCAAGAGATCGCCCCTTGTAACAATCCAAATCACGCCTGTGAAGGCCAGACAAACACCGAGCACCTGTCGCAGATGAAATCGCTCTTTAAGCCATAGGGCTGACAAAAGTGCGATGAGAACCGGCGAGAGTGCATACATAAGCCCGATGTTTAAAGCCGAAGTGCTGCGGCCTCCGTAATAAACAAAAGCGCCACATATCCACATCCCAAGGCCACCCAACACAAAACTGTCAATCCATTCCTGTTTTGAGGGCATGCCGTGACGCTTCAAAGCAGGCCAGGCAAAAGGAATCATGAAGCAAAGCGCAAAGGTCCAGCGCAAAAGAGCGAGCGCATGAGGTTCGATTTCACCCACCGCTTTGGCAGCGACATAATAATTAGCGGACCAAAAGGCGGGGGTAATCGGAATGAGTGCGTAAGCTAAATAACGCTTCATAGAAAAGCGCAGCAGATTGGCCCCAGCAATACCGCCTTGGCTCGAAGTCGCCGCATACTAAGCTTGTGCAATCACAGCATCAATAAGCCGTCTGGCAATCGATAAACGATGCGGTAGTTGTGGCAACGCATCAAGGGTGAACCAGCGAGCATCCTCGATCTCGCCTTCCTGGCAGCGAATTTCACCACCATCATAGTCAGCCACATAAGCAATCATCAACGAGTGGGGAAAAGGCCAACTTTGACTGTCAAAGTACTGAATATTGCGCAAGCGAAGGCCGACTTCTTCAAAGGCTTCGCGGTGGATGCAAGACTCAATCGACTCTGAGGGTTCGACAAAACCTGCCAAAGCACTATACATCCCCGTTGGGAAGCGCGGCGATCGTGCAAGCAAGAGCTGCCGCCCAAACATGGTTTCACGCTTGATTAAAACCATCATGGCCGGGGCCACTCTGGGATAGCTTGTTTCCCCACAGGCAGGACAACGCCTCGAACGCCCGCCCTCATGGAGCTTGGTAAGGCTTGCGCAGGCCCCACAAAAACGATGGCTGCGATCAAACTCAAGCATTTGGATCGCCCGACCACCAATCGCCAAAACATCATCGGGAAGTCGATTAAAGAGCGCACGCAAAGGCTCAAATCGCAGGCCTTTGCTTGGAGCATGCGCCTGAATTGACTCAAGGTTTTGAAACTCTTGCTCGGTGAAACTTAGCCCCCAGCAAGCCTTGCCATGCCAATAGCCGATGAATCGGCGACTTGGATGCTTTTCAAGCGCAGTTGGAGCAAGCAACGACGCGATGAAACCCTTGGCAACAGGCCATTGAGCAGCGCTTGCATCCTGGCTCACCAAAAGACCGCCACGATGAAAACAAAAATAATGCGCCTCGTCATCCTCAAGTGAGCCCTTCGCGGGAGCGTGTAAATCACTGTCAGAGGCGGGCTCATGCCATTCCCAGGCAGCTTCAAAGGTGTTCGGAAGAATCATGATGGGTATGAAGGCGGTATAAGCAAATGTTTTTGGACTTTATCTTATGCTCTGGGCATTAGACCTGAACGCAAGGGAAAATCGCCATGACATGGCTAATCGCCGGATTATTGATCTTTTTAGGGGTCCATTCGATCCGAATTTTTGACGAAGCGCTACGAACAAGGCTCGTTGAACGCTGGGGGGAAAAGCCCTGGAAAGGTATTTATTCGCTCTTATCAGTCCTGGGCTTTGTGGTGTTGATCTATGGGTACGGTCAGGCGCGCATGCAGCCGATCCCACTTTATGAGCTCCCCTTGGGGTTTCGCCATGCCTCGAGTTTGCTCGTCTGGTTTGCGATGATCTTGGTGATCGCAGCCTATGTCCCCGGCAATTGGTTTAAGAAGCGTTTGCGCCACCCGATGGTCTTGGGCGTCAAGCTTTGGGCTTTTGCGCATCTCTTATCTAACGGCACGGCTGCTGATGTTTTGCTTTTTGGCGGCTTTTTGCTCTGGTCAGTTGCATCATTTCGAGCTGCAAGAAAGCGCGACAGAGAACACGAAG
>VGHV01000502.1 GCA_016868095.1 Betaproteobacteria bacterium | reverse complement strand
AGGCCTGACCACGTTTGATTGATCCGCCTGGACGGACACGGAAACGCTTGGCTGCGCCCCGCTTGGTTTTCATCTTGGGCATGATTGCTCCATCTTCTCAACGATCCAAGGTGTGTACATAGACATACTCAACAAAGCCCGCATGCTTCTACCCTTATAAGACCCTGACCGCATCTTCTTGCCCAAGCTTTGCACGACAGCTCAGGCAACCCATAAGTATACGCGAAAAAGACTACTTCTTGCGTTTTGGAGCGATGACCATGACCATTTGACGCCCCTCAAGCTTGGGCATCGCTTCCACCTGGCCGTGCTGGTCCAAATCGGTACGGATGCGTTCGAGGAGGCGGACACCGAATTCCTGATGCGCCATTTCACGACCACGAAAACGCATGGTGACCTTGGCTTTATCGCCTTCTTCGAGGAAGCGAATCAGGTTTCTTAGCTTGACCATGTAATCACCGTCATCAGTGCCAGGTCGAAACTTGACTTCCTTGACCTGTATGGTCTTTTGCTTTGATTTAGCCTCGGCAGCACGCTTTTGTTCCTGGTAGCGAAACTTGCCATAGTCCATTAATTTGACGACGGGTGGTGATGCTTGGGCTGCGATTTCCACCAGATCGATTTCGGCCTCATCCGCCATTCGTAGCGCCTCTTGAATTCGGACAATGCCGAGCGCTTCATTATCTTTCCCGATCAAACGAACTTCGGGAACTGTGATTTCACCGTTAATACGATGGGTACGTTCAGTAGCGATGCTTGCTTCTCCAGTGCTTGTTGATCTTTAGTTCGATGATAGGGCTCAATCGGCCATCAGGCGCCCTTGGCTGAAGGGCTTGATCGCTTGCTTTTCACATCATCGCCAAGACGATCCGAAAAGGATTCAAGCGACATAACGCCTAAGTCAATGCCGCCTCTAGCACGCACCGATACCTCTCCAGCCTGCCGTTCTTTTTCTCCTACAACCAGTAAGTAAGGAATCTTTTGCAGACTATTCTCGCGGATTTTATAGTTGATCTTTTCGTTTCGCAAATCGGATTCAACTCTAAACCCTTGTTTTTTCAGCGTTTGAGCAACATCAGCTGCATAGGCTGCCTGCACTTCTGTGATACTCATGACCACACATTGCACCGGTGCAAGCCACATGGGCAGCGCGCCGGCATGATGCTCAATCAAGATGCCGATGAAGCGTTCCATGGAACCAACGATCGCTCGGTGCAACATCACGGGATGTTTTCGGGTGTTGTCGACGTCGACAAATTCGGCGCCGAGCTGCATCGGCATATTGAAATCGACTTGCATCGTGCCACACTGCCAGAGGCGACCCAGGGCATCTTTTAGTGAGTATTCGATCTTAGGCCCATAAAAAGCACCATCGCCCTCACTAACGATAAACGACACGTCGGAAGCAGTGAGCGAATTTGCCAGGGCCGCCTCGGCCTTATCCCACAGGGCATCGCTGCCGACTCGCTTTGCTGGGCGAGTGGCTAATTTGTAAATGATTTGCTCAAAGCCAAAATCAGCATAGACCGACTGCAAAAGCTTTGTGTAGGTGGCGCATTCTTGTTGAATCTGATCTTCGGTACAAAAAATATGTCCATCATCTTGAACAAAGCCGCGCACACGCATAATGCCGTGCAAGGCGCCTGAGGGCTCGTTGCGATGGCAGGCACCAAACTCGCCATAGCGCAGCGGCAAATCGCGATAGCTACGAAGCCCAGCGTTGTAGACCTGGACATGGCCAGGACAATTCATGGGCTTGACGGCGTAATCACGATGCTCTGACGCGGTGGTAAACATCGCATCTTTGTAATTTTCCCAATGGCCAGAGCGCTCCCATAGCGAGCGATCGAGCACTTGCGGACAGCGAATCTCTTGATAACCGTTGTCTTGATAAATCCGTCGCATGTACTGTTCGACTTGCTGCCAGATGGTAAATCCGCGCGGATGCCAAAACACCATGCCAGGAGCATCGTCTTGAAGATGAAACAAATCCAACTCGCGGCCTAAGCGACGGTGATCGCGCTTTTCGGCCTCAGCAAGCATGTGTAAATAAGCGTCTTGATCAGCCTGATTCACCCAGGCGGTGCCGTAGATACGCTGCAACATCTCATTGCGATGATCGCCGCGCCAATAAGCGCCAGCGACCTTCATCAACTTGAACACCTTCAC
>VGHV01000501.1 GCA_016868095.1 Betaproteobacteria bacterium | reverse complement strand
ATTCGTTGATATAGAGCGCTGCATCCTTGTGTGCTTGCTCGCCCATGGCGTAGACCAGCACAAAGCGAACCGTTAAGTCTTTGGCAAGCATGGGCCAAAAGGGAATGCTAGGTTCTGGAACAGCATCCGAGGCATAAGTTGCAATCACACCGCGTGCTCGCAAAAGCGCAAGGCTTTGAGGAAGGTTTGCTCCAAAGGCAACATCAATCACGCGATCAATGGGGTTGTCCTCATGAAAGAGCTCTCTACAACTGGCAACCAGATCTTGTTCTTTGTAATTGATCACATGATCCGCACCCGCGTTGATGGCGACCTGCGCCTGCTCGGGACGCGAAACCGTGGCGATGACCGAGGCCGCGCCATCGAGTTTGGCCATTTGGACTGCGTAAAAACCGACGGCACCAGCGCCGCCCAAGACCAAGACGCGCTTGCCAGCAACGCTTCCATCGGCAAAGACGCAACGATGCGCTGTCATGGCTGGTATGCCCATACAAGCACCTGCTTCGAAGTCAGCAGCATCAGGAAGCGTTATAGCTTTTGAAGATGGAACACAACAAAAGCTAGCGCAAGTTCCCAAAGCTCTGCCAAGCGTTGCCTCATAAACCCAAACGCGCTCGCCGATACGATCCTTGGAAACACCTTCACCGACGGCTTCGATAATCCCTGATCCGTCCTGATGCGGAATGATTAAGGGAAAGGGCATGTGGATATTGCCGCGATGGCCGCCACGGTTTTTGGTGTCTGAAGGATTGACCGCTGAAACTTTAATACGAACTCTTACCTCGCCTTGTGCTGGCTGTGGCATTTCGAGCTCGCCAAGTTGCAAGACCTCAGCGGCTGGCCCCTTGCGAATGTAATAGGCGGCTTGCATGGTCATCGCTTATTTATCCCTCAAATGTTATTTTTGCATCGCGAATCACTTTGCCCCATTTGGCAAGATCGGCCACGATACGTGCTGCGCATTCGGCGGGCGTTGATGTCATCGGTTCATAGCCCTGCGAGCGAACGCGTTCGGCCACAGCGGCATCACTCAAAGCACCATTCATGGCTGCATTAAGTTTTTGAACAATGTCGGCTGGCATGCCCGCCGGCCCTAGGAGGCCCCACCAAATGGCCGCTTCAAAGCCGCTCAGACCCTGTTCGGCGATCGTGGGTGCTTGAGGAAGCGCCGATGATCGGGTGGCACTTGTTACGCCAAGCACTTTGATTTTGCCCGACTTGATGTGCGGTACCGCGGTCGGCATCGAAGCGAATAAGAGTGGCACTTGTCCGCCGAGCAATTCGACCATAGCCGGACCACCGCCCTTGTAGGGGACATGAACCATGTCGGTTTTTGTCATGGACTGAAAGAGTTCGCCTGCAAGATGTCCCGCACCGCCGATGCCTGAGGTGCCGTAAGTCATGCCACCCGGTTTGGCGCGTATCAAGCGCAATAGTTCTTCAAGGTTATTGGCCGATACCGAGGGGTGGGCCACCAGTGCCGTGCCACCACTGCAAGCGATACCAATGGGTGAAAAGCTCTTTACAGGATCATAAGAGAGCTTTTTGCCGTTGGGAAGAATGGTGAGTGGGCCTGAGTCAGCGTAATGAATCGTATAGCCATCAGGGGCGGACTTTGCTGTAAAGTCAGCGCCAATCGTAGCCCCCGCCCCTGGCTTATACTCGAAAATCAGTGGTTGGCCGATAGCAGCTTCAATTTTGTTTTGCATCGGGCGGGCAACGGCATCCGCAGCGCCGCCCGTTGGATAACCCAATACCAGCTTAACGGGTCGCTCGGGCCAGGGCTTTTTCGCTTGCGCGATAGCCTCTCGACACCAGCCTGCCGCAAGCAGCGTGCCGGCTGAGAGTGCTGCGCTCGAAGACAGCAGTGCTCGGCGTGTTTTCAGATCGATCATGGTGGTCTCCTTTTACTTTTGAGTAGTAGTTATAAAAACAAGATAAAGTAACGTTACATAAAATATTGTTTTTTCACGACTTGGCCGCCCTTTTTTAAGGATCGAGAATGATCGCCCCGGCGGTGCGACGATCTTCAATCAGGCGATGGGCTTGAGCGGCATCGTGTAAGGGCACATGCGCCGCGATATCGATTCGCAAGCGTCCGCTGCCCAGCAAATCAAAAAGTTCTTGAGAGGTCCACTGCAAGTCGCTCCGCTTGGCAATCCAGGTTCTTAGTGTTGGCCTGCA
>VGHV01000500.1 GCA_016868095.1 Betaproteobacteria bacterium | reverse complement strand
TGGATTGAAGCTATTCGGTACAACGCCATAGGGCGATCGAGTTCCACTCAAGCCGCAAGCGAATTGATCAAGATTGGTCTTTCCAATCAAGCTAGCACCTGCCTCAAGCAATCTGTTGACTACATAAGCGCTTTCCGGTGGCGTGTATCGAAAATCTGGGCAGCCCGCTGTGGTGGGTACCTGCGCCACGTCGATATTGTCTTTGACCGCAAAATACAAGCCCTCTAGGGCTCTTTTGGTTGAGGACTGACTGCCATCTTGTTGGTCGAGAGGCTCGGCGAACCGGGAAATCCACGCACTCTCTGGCGATATCGCATTGTTTTGATTCGTTGTACTCATTGCCATCCTGTCTTGTGTACAAGTACGGATGCAAATTTAATGCCAAATCTTATGAACGACTGGTGAGCCCACGCCAATCTGATGAATCAAAGCCTTTTTATAAGACTGCTTCGGTTTTTGAACCAATCCTGTGCACACACTTACTACTTGGGTGCAGACCTGCCAACATTTGGTGCCTACGGACTTTAAGCAAAGATGGCACACTGAGTTCCAAACCGTGTCAATCGATATCAAGAGCATGGCAAACCACGAGTAGTTTTGGTAAGCCGCGCTGGACTTGCACCATCGTTCTTTTTAATAACCCAAGGAGCTATCAATAGATGGAAGATATCCGGGCTTTTGTAGCAGGTCCACGGGCGTTCGTAAAAGGTCAAGAAAGCGGCGTTTTAGCAGGGCTTAGTTTTGCCGCCAAGGACCTTTTTGATGTGAAGGGCATACCCACAGGCGCAGGCAATCACGACTGGCCCTCCGGTCGTCCTCTTCCAACCAGGCACGCATGGGCTGTTCAGACCCTACTCGATGCAGGCGCAAACTTGGTCGGCAAGACCATTACTGATGAGGTATCGCTTGGCATTCTTGGCGAAAACCCATTTGACGGGACCCCAGTCAATGTGCGCGCACCCGACCGCGTTCCTGGCGGATCCTCCTCAGGTTCGGCAGCCGCGGTCGCTGCTGGCCTTTGCGACACGGCGCTTGGAACTGACACAGGTGGTTCAGTACGTGTGCCAGCGAGCTTTTGTGGACTCTATGGAATTCGACCAACACATGGCAGGCTTGACCTATCTGGCATGCTTCCCCAAGCGCCAAGTTCCGACACAGCTGGATGGTTCGCGCGCGATGCTTTAACTTTTGCCCGTGTTTCAGCCGTGCTGTTGCATGAAAAAATCCCGGAGTCGTTGCCCCATCACTTGGTGATTGCTTATGACTGCTTCGGTTTCGCCGACCCCGAAGTATCTTTGGCTCTTCAGCCGATGGTTGAAAAGCTTGCTAGGCTGATTGGGTCGAGCCGCGAAGATATGTTGGCCCCCCAAGGCCTTTCAGCATGGGCGCGAGCGCAACGAACGCTTCAGCCTGCCGAAGCTTTTGAAACCTTCAAGGATTGGATCGACGAGCGTAACCCACGATTGGCCTTTTCGGTCGCGCGTGCCCTCGTAGTTGGATCCATGCTGCCGGAGAGCGAGCGAAGCTGGGCCAGATTGATGCGCGAAGAAGTGAGGAGCCGGATGGCCTGGTTGCTTCCATCGAACACTGTGCTTTGCATGCCGACGACGCCCGTCCCCGCGCCACCGAAAGGGCAGCGTCTTTCGCTACTTGACCCGTTACGCGATCGTATAACCTGCTTATGTGCTCAGGGGGGCTTAGCCGGGCATCCACAGGTTAACCTGCCTGGCTCGACCGTTAATGGACTGCCCATAGGATTGTCGATCATCGGACCACGAGGCAGTGATGCCCAGCTCGTTGCCTTAGCTCAGGCTATGGAGAAGATCAATTGAATATCAACCAAACTGCCAATATCCCAGAAGTCGTTGAGGAAGTACGCGAACTCTTTGAACAGTATGAGCAAGCCTTAAATCGATGATTGACAAGGAACCAACGATGTAGTTTATAGAACGACAATTTTGAAGTTTGAACTGAAGTAAGTTTCGCTGCTATCTTCACCGATCAACTGCTTTAGGTATGATGATCGAGAGCTTAGTCATTACTGGAGCCATCATGTCATCTGATGACTCTCGCCCTACGGCTGGACTATCATATGTTCGCGGACGAACTCAAGAATCGCTCAGTGAGCTAACAGTTTTCCGCCTGCTCGATCAAGCCGCTAAGCAATCGCCTGGTTCTGTCGCCGCAGTGTTT